>NZ_JBLYZI010000018.1:0-74751 GCF_057680865.1 Endozoicomonas sp. Z74 | reverse complement strand
CATTTTTGCCAGAAAGCGCTCTTTGCGGGTGGTTCTGCGTTTATGGACAAACTCACTGTCTGCGAAACTAAGCTGGCTCATGGACAGAAACTCAAGCTGGAAGCGATGGGAGTATTATCTCATGGCTAGGGACTTAATCGCACCTTCCCTAATAAGAATGTGTAATGACTGAATTTTGATAATTAGGAAATACGATAATGAAGATCTCTTTGTTTGCTAGGATCAGTGTTGTTTTATTTTGTTCGGAGTTTTGTCATGATTTCTTATTTTAAAGCGGTGTCTTTAGCAGGGGCCAATTACAGTGTTGGTCGTTTGGTTTCGAAGTATTTATTTCTTTTTGTTATGATGATGGCTTTTCAGGCTCAGGGAGATTTGAAAGAAAACTGGTTTGAACATTTGAGTGATACTCCTGTTTGTTTGAAAGGTAAAGTGCATGCGCGTTTTACTGGTGTGAGGGATGATGCCCCTTTGTCCAGTGGAAGCGATCGATTTGAAAAGAATTTCCAAACAGGTATTGTAACCAGGTTTACTGATCCTCAGAGTGGGAACCCTGCGTATTATTTTTCAGTTCGTAATGCAGATGACATGACTGAAAGTGCTGATGAAATGAATAGAAATGTGTTTTATAAGTGGATGATGGTTGCGTGGGAACGGATAGTAGGTGACAAAACCTCAGGTCGAGGTAATAGCATTGAAAGCCCAAGAATGGAATTAAAGGTGAATGCTTCTACTGATAACCCTGTATTAACCTTGAGTGGAGAGCTTCTTATTCCCTTTAATGATAAAAATTATGGTCTTCCTTTTGTGGGCAGGTCAATTGTCTCCAGTGATAAAGGCATGGATGATCAAGAGCGGACTGAGCTCTTCAAGCCAACCAAAAACAATAGGAAGCAGCAAAGAGCTGATGCCAATGCGGTAGCAAGGATACTTCGTGTTGAGCTAGAAGATGTTGGAAGTCAATATTGCCTTGAAAGGGATCTGGAAGTAGCGACTAATGATCAGTTGGTGGGAGCGAATAAAGGCAAACGTTATGTATGTGGTAATGATATTTGCCAGTGCGGCATGAGTGCCTGTGATGAACTTGATGTTGTCCAGTATGGTGGCAGGTGTGAATGGGATGTCGATTACGTTAAGAAAAAACTTCAGGATCATTCTTCAGTTGATTATGCCGCGTGTATAAATGGGCAGGAAGTTGCAGGTACTACCGCTGCCCCTTAAAACCACGGATAGCGTTCAGAAATCACCTTCAAGCCGTTGTTGCCAGCTTCTTTAGCCAGTGCAGCAACGGCTTTTCCATTAGGTAACACCAGTTCCGGAGCAATATCCTGCAGAGGGCAAAGCACAAAGTTACGGACATGCATCTGGTAATGGGGAAGGGTGAGCCGTTCACTTCTAATTACTTGCTCGCCATAAAGAAGAATGTCAAGGTCCAGGGTTCTGGGTCCCCATCGAACGCTTCTTACCCTGCCATGGTTGTTTTCGATGGCCTGCAAACTGTCCAGTAGCTGCAGAGGATCAAGTCCAGTGCTGACAGCCACGACGGCATTGCAATAGTCAGGCTGATCTTCCGGGCTTTCAGGCCCGCACAGAGGTTCACTGAGATAAAGCCTGGAGCAGGCAGTGACCTCCATGGAAGGGGAGCTGTCGATTTCATCGACGGCTCTCTGCAGCTGCAGACCGGGTTCTTCCAGATTACTGCCGAGGGCAATATAGCTGGTGGTGGGCATCAGGATTCTGCTCCGCTGGGGGCTCCACTGGAATTGTGATTTGGAGTTTGGGGCTTACGTTTTCTTCGGCGACGGCGATTGTTACCGCCTCCCTTGCGTGGACTCTGATTTCTCATGTCCCGGATCATTGCGTTACGGGTTTGCTCGTCGGCTTCCTGTATTTCAGTCCACCACTGCCCTGCACCTCCGAGGTTTTCACCCGCCTTTTCCCGAAGTACAAGGAAATCATAACCGGCACGGAATTTCGGATGTTCAAGAAGCGAGTCAACCAGCTTGGGTTGGCGGCGCTCAAGGCGATGCTGAAGATCCCATATATCCCTCACCACCATGGAAAAGCGACGGGGGATTGATGTGTGCTGGCACTGGTTGGTGATTACCGTCATGGCAGCCTGCTGATTGGCCGGTACTGGAGGCATTCCCTGTTCCTCCTGGTACTCCCTGGCCAGTCGACGCATGGGTGCCCATAACAGGGCCGCAAACAAAAAGGCCGGAGTCACAGGGCGCTGTTTTTGTATCCGTTTATCGGTGCTTTTCAGGGACTCGATAATCAACGCTTCCGCGAAGGCTTCTCTTTCTTCCAGGCAGTGATGGCTGGCGGGGAACAGCGGAGCAAAGAGCTGGTATTCCCGCATCAATTTGAAGGTGTTCACTCCCTGACCTGACTGAAGCAGTTTCAAGATTTCATCAAACATTCTTGCGGCAGGAATGTCGCTGAGCAGGTGAGACAGCTCCCGAATGGGCTGTTCCGTTTCTGGCGCCAGGGAAAAATCAAGTTTGGCCGCAAACCGGATGGCCCTGAGCATGCGAACAGGGTCTTCATGATAACGGGTAACTGGATCACCAATCAGTCGCAGCGTCTGTTGCTTCAGGTCCTCAATGCCGTGGCAGAAGTCCACCACACTGAAATCACGGCTGTCGTAATAGAGGGCATTGACTGTGAAGTCCCGACGGAGGGCATCGTCTTCCATGGAGCCATAGACGTTGTCTCTGAGGATGCGTCCGGATTCGGAATGACGGGATTTGTCCTTGCTATGGTGCACCTGGTGATTGGCCCGGAAAGTAGCCACTTCGATCATTTCCCGGCCAAAAAGGATATGAACCAGTTTGAAACGGCGGCCGATCAGGCGGGAGTTTCGGAACAGTTTACGGACTTCTTCCGGAGTGGCGTTCGTGGCCACATCAAAATCTTTGGGATGAAGGTCCAAGTACAGGTCTCTGACGCAACCACCCACCAGGTAAGCTTCGTATCCCTGGCTGTTCAGCCGATTCACCACCTTCAGGGCATTGTCACTGATGTGACGCCTGGAAACGGGGTGGTTGTCTCTTGGGATAATGCGCTTCCCTACCTGGCGGGGTTGTGGAGAAGGTGATTTCTGACGCTTGTTTCTGACCATAAACCAGAAGGTGAGAGTGCTTCCAAGCACCAGTACAGCAATGGCTGTGGAGTAGCTGAAAAGTCCGGTGCCTAGCATGATGTGTCTTGCATAAAATGGAGATACCGTGGTTAATCGATCCGCTCAGGCTGGCCACTGTGTTGGGGTATGCCTGTAAACGGAATCCGGGAACCAATGAAGTTAGCGCTATATGATAGCACTAGTCTTTCATCACACTCCATTTGTCTGATGTCTTTAGTCCGCATATTGCGAAAAGCCGACGAGCATCCCTATGACACATTGTGTTTTTGCGCTTTTTCATACAGTTCTTGTAAGGCAAGGGAACGATAGCCTTCTCATAGCAGCTGTGTGCAATATGCACGGTAGGTGGAGGTTGCGCTTCGGGGCAAGGGAAAATAAAAACGGAGGAGCCTTGGCTCCTCCGGTCAGTCAGGTGATTTATTGTTATTGTTGGCCTCACCCGGTGTTCAGCAAGCGTATTGTTTTGCGGGCTGGGTCAACCATCTCCCAAAACAATCGGCTTGGTAGATCCTGGTTATTATTATTATCAGATCCGGTTTTTATTATTTTTGTGCTCATAACATGGCATTAACTGTGCCATCTTTCAGTAAGTCCTTTTTAGACAATGGGTTAGCGGATTTCTGTGTTTTCTGTACTGTGTGTGGAGGTCACAAAGGTGTTACTTGTGAAGGTTAGTGGTGTTTCGGGTAACACTTGTCTTGGTAGTGGTTTCTGGCTATCTATCTTGGAGATAGCGACAAGGTGTTCTGGTTCTGATCGATAAAAAAGTGGAAGCGACCCAGCACATTCATGCCCAGCAAACCATCGGTGCCAGGGTGCCCCGGGTCTATCTCTACGATCTCAAGGTTATCCAGGGCGTAATTCCCAATCTGGAACTGCTTGACCCGATACAGCGGAGAAAGCCGGATGCCATTGGCTGTTTTAAGCTCTACGTGGCCGATGCGGAAGGCTTTCTTTTTCTCCCTCAGCCCTTGCAGAATACGGCTGGATAAGGTGGTCAGTGTGGCTCCGGTATCAATCATAAGACGAGTGTTGAACATTTCCCCTACGGTGGCTCCGGCAATGAAGTGTCCTCCGGATCCGGACAGGGGGATAACCCCGGTGGGGATCTCTGGTTCTTCCAGGGGAGGAGGGGGAAGCAGTTTGGCAAGGAGGCGGCTGGCCCCTTCGCCGTACTCAGGGTCGATCTGCAGTATTTGGAGCTCGTGAATCGCGCTGTCAACATCTCCGGCGGACAGATAACTCTCAGCTAGAACATAGTGGTAGAAATTGTAGTCCGGTTCCAGGTACGCCAGTTTTTGAAGCTGGGGAATCAGGGATTCCAGGTTCTGTGTCTTTTTCTTTTGTTCAAACAGGGCTTTAGCCAGGCTATGAATTTGCCGGTCAAAAAAGTCTGTCTCGTCTTTTTGGAAAACGTTTTGCTGGGTGTAGGAGCGGGCATCGGCAAAAACGTCAATCGCTTTTGTAAGCTGATCACTGGCCTGATAAAGATCGGCCATTCTTTTCAGCAATTCTGTGTCCTGATAGTAATACTGAGTGAAAAGCTCCAGTAATTTGATGGCGGCCTCATGGTTTTTCTGGTTTTCCCAAGTATCCAGCAGACTCAGAAGCTCTTTTCGAAGCTGGGAGCTGAGTTCAGATCCTTGCCGTTCATGATGCTGAAAAATGATCAGCGCATCGTCATTTCTGCCTTCAGTCAGGCTTCGGATAAATTCAATGAGTTCTCTGTCCCTGGGGGGGGAAGGGCTTTCTCTAAAGCGCCTGGTAGTTGAAAAGTCATCCGGTTGAATAATGATTGGAATGGCTTCCGGGCGGATTTGAGAATCCGAAGGGGAGGGGACTGAATGGTCATGCAGCCACCAGCCAGTCACCAGGCCGGTTGAGAAAAAGACCACTGTCCAAACCAGCAGTCTTAATAGGGGTATCAGCTGCAAAAAAGTCGTCTCCTGAATGTCCGGCTGGACCACAGCCGGGGTTGATTAATGATGAACATGCCCTTGTTTTTTCTTTGATAATGGACATCGGGTTATGTAGATGGTTTCAGAGGGCAGGATGCCAAGCTTTTTCCCACACTTAGCCGTTCATGTGTTGACTGTTAATTATAGGCACATAAATTTACCTTCATGTGACCCAGTCGTGTTGCATGCAGAAATTTAACCGTTACTCTGTTGTTGATGCACAATGCGCTTTAGCCGTGCTCAGTGAGCTCTGGTTAGAAAGCGGCTGGTTTAATCACGGGGAGCTTGCAGGATCGATGTTTGAAAGCATGAGTCCTGAGGCGCCTGGATCCGATAACAACGGGGGGCTTCTGAATGAATGCCAGCAAGAGTAAAACAGTGGCGGTCATCCTGTCGGGGTGCGGGGTATACGATGGTGCAGAAATTCATGAGTCGGTGTTGACGCTGTTAAGTATTGAGCAGCAGGGAGCCTGCTACCAGTGTTTTGCTCCGGATGTGAGTCAGCACCATGTGATCAATCATCTGACCGGTGAAGAGGCGGATGAAAAAAGGAATGTACTGACGGAAGCGGCCAGAATTGCCAGAGGAGACATCAAGCCTCTGTCTGCCCTGAAGGTAGGGGATTTCGATGCGGTGATTCTGCCCGGAGGCTTTGGTGCGGCTAAAAACCTGTCTGACTTTGCATTCAGTGGTGCAGAGCTTCGTGTTCAGGTGGATGTTATGGTCGCTGTGAAGGCTTTTGCCGAGGCGGGTAAACCAGTAGGCCTGATCTGTATCGCGCCAGCCATGGCGGGCCGCATATTTGGTAAGGGGGTCTGTGCAACCATTGGTAATGATCAGGAAACCGCCGCAGCTCTGGAGCAGACCGGGGTAGAGCATAAAGAGTGCAGGGTTGACGATATTGTGGTGGATGAAAACCACCGGCTGGTGACCACTCCGGCCTATATGCTGGCTGAGAGCATTACTGAGGCGGCGGCGGGCATTCAGAAACTGGTGGCCAGGGTGCTGGAGATGGCTTGAGCGGTCCAGACACCCGATCAGGATAACGTATTGATCTCTCAACTGAGGAGCTGATCTACATTATCGGGGAACCAGAACATACAACTTTCCAGCCGCTTTCTGGGCTCCAGCCAGGCGGGCGGCTTCTTCTCCAATCCCCATATAAATGTCCCCGCGGGCAGCTCCTTTAATGGCGCTTCCAGTATCCTGGGCGACCATCAGCTGGCGAAAGGGCTCACCGGTAGCCGTCAGAGTGGTTTCCAGCCAGACCGGCATCCCCAGTGCAATGACAGAAGGGTCAACTGCCAGGGTTCGCCATGCTATGGCAGGGACTCCCTGGGAAGTGATGGCTCCCTCCTCTGAAAAACTGAAAAAGATGTAGCGGGGGTTTTGTTCCAATAACCACTTCCGTTGGTGGGGATTCTCTTTCAGCCACTGCTGAATGGTCTCCATTGAAACTTCATCGAGCTCGCCTTTCTGTTTTAACAGTTTGCCAATGGAAACATAGTCGTGGCCATTGTTACCGGCATATCCGACGTGAACAATTTCTCCGTTTTCCAGCTGGATGTTGCCGGAGCCCTGAACCTGCAGAAAGAACTTTTCCACCGGGTCCTTTAACCAGAGCAGCACTTCATCGGGCTGAGGGTTGTGATGGTTGATTTGTGCCCGGCTGCTGTAAGGTTTGAGGTAGCCATCTTCTACCCTGCCCACCAGGCCCTTGCCACTCAGGCCAAAGTCCGACAGGCGCACTTTTACCAGGTCATCGGGCAGTTTCAGCAGAGGAACCGGGTAGTCTTTGCTGGCTGTCCGGCTGCCCTTGATCACCGGCGAGTAGTAAGCGGTATAGAGGCTGTCCTGATCCGGTTCAACCCGCATGGGAATAAAGTTCTGTTCAAAAAATGCCTTAAGCTGGCGGCTGGGGGTCTGGGCCAGCTCCTTACAGAGTGACTGCCATTGGCTGTATTCTCCCCATGGGCTTTTATCGGTGAGTACGGCAGGATTCAGCTGTTTACAGCTGTTGAGGAGGGCCGGTTTGACCGCTTCTGCCTGATGTTCGCTCCAGTCTTCCAGATCTTTGAAACTGACCTGCTGCTTTGGGCCGGTGGGCAGATTGCTGGCACAGCCTGCCAGCAGAAGGGTTAGCCCACATAGTGCATGACAAAAAAAAGGTTTCATGAAAAGCCGCTCTCAGCGTCCGTTTGCAGGGTTTGAAACTATTGTAACGGTTATTAAGAATGAAAGTGCAGAGGGATGAAATTCAGGGGATTATTGTGAGCGCTATCAGGATGTTTTATTAACCAGGAAAAAGCGCCTATCGGCTTTCAGGCATTTCCACGGCTGTGGGTGGAAATGCCTGGTATTTTAATTAAACCCCGGGAGCGGGCATGGCGGCTACCAGTTTGGCAATTTCCTGATCAATAAAATAGAGCCCCTTGTCTTCCATACCAATCATATCGATCTTATCCACAATGGCCTTGAACAGCTTCTCTTCCTCGTGTTGTTCAGCCACATACCACTGGAGGAAATTAAAGGTCGAATAATCTTTCTCGATGAAAGCGGTGTGGGCCAGCTCATTGATTTTACCGGTGATGGTGCACTCATGGTCATAAGTCTGCTCGAAAACCGACTTGATGGAGCTGTACTCATGAGGAGGTGCCGCGATGGCCCCGAGAATGGCCATGGCGCCGGTTTCGTTAACGTAGTCAAACAGCTTCTGCATATGCTCCATTTCTTCCTGGGCGTGGCGGCGCAGGAACGTCATGCAGCCATCCAGCCCCTGGCTTTCGCACCAGGAGGCCATCTGCAGATAGAGGTTGGAAGAGTAGAATTCAAGATTGATCTGTTCGTTGAGCTTGTCAATCATCGTCTGGGTCAGCATGAGGACTCCTGAGGCCTGTCTGAATACTGACAGGCATTGTACTCCATTCATTGCTTGCTGTGTGAGGTTCAAGGCATAGAGAGCGTTAAGCCGCCAGCTCCGTCAGGCGGCCTGCCTGGATTTAATCTACCCAGACCCACTGCTGGGTTTTGCCGCCGTGGAAGTCCCAGATATGAGCATTGCTGCCACGGATGCTCCAGGTTTTGCCGCCGTCAATATCAAAGGCTTTGCCGGGGGCATGGGCTGGACGGAAAGCGTTGCTTTCCCCCTGCTGCCAGCGCTGATTATTTCCGGTATGGCAGGACCAGAGAATGATGTCAGAGCCGTTGCCGGTCCCTCCCCCGGATACATCCACGCATTTAAAGCGGGCTGCTTTATTGTGCAGACGGCCAAGGCTGTCCTGGTACCACTTCTGGTACTGGTCATTCTGGCAGCTCCACTGGTGAACCCTGGCGCCATTGCCGGTGTTCTCATCTTCGAGATCCATACAGTAGCCTTTGCCATTTTTCAGGGAGCGATAGTTGAAGGGAATAAGGGTTCCATCCGTTGTGGTCAGGCTGAAGTGACCTTGTTGCCCGGCCTCGAGTGTGGCAGCTGCCAGAAGATACAGACCGGACTCTAGAGTGATGTTGATGCGGGCCTGTGATGCCGGGGTGTGGCTGCTGGAGGTAATTGGGTTGCCGTTGGCATCCAGTAGCAACAGAAAGCTGTCTGCATCTGAGGTCAGGTTCAGTGTCAGCGTACTTGTTTTCTCCAGGTTCAATTCAATCAGTGGGTTACCGGCGTGGCTGGCGCTGGGGCCTCCCGATTGACTCCAGACTCCGTCCACCTGGGTTCCGTTTTCTGGTTTCTGCTCGGGAATCCAGCGGTCATAAATGGCAGGGGTATACCAGTACCACATCTGGGTTTTCCCGCCATGATAGGTCCACAGGTGGCTGTTGCTGCCATCCAGGCTATTATCACCACCACTGATATCCAATGCCATGCCGGGAGCATGGGCAGGACGAAGGGAGTTATTGGTGCTTCTTATCCACTTCTGGTTATTACCATCGTGGCAGTCATGCAGACCAATGGTGGTGCCTTCTTCTGTGCCGGAGCCTGATACATCCACGCAGCGGTTTGGGTTCAGTTTGCTGTGCAGGCGGCCTGTCTCATCCTGATACCAGAGCTGGCTGTCAATATCGGCCGGGTCGGTATGGCAGCTCCACTGGTGAACAGGGGTTCCATTACTGGCACTTCGACCTTCGAGGTCCAGGCATTTGCCCTTGCCATTACGAAGCTGGCGGTAAACGACGGTATTATCCGGTTCCGGAAGATTCAGCACCATGGCGTCGCCGGGCAACCATGTTCCTTCTTCTCCCGTGTCAGAATAGTTAATCCAGGCTTCCCGGATTCCCTTGGCAGAGGTTAACTGGTGGTTCTGATAGCCATTGCGGGGCAGGCCAAAGGTGCCACCAAACTCAGAAGCACAGACCTGACTGCCTTTGCTCCAGGGGCCTTTGGTCTTACTGATCATCCATTGCCCACTGCTATTAAGGCAACTGTAGGGTCTGGCCTGTTCACAGCCAGCATCCTGAAAGCGACCGGAGGCTGTTTGAAGAGCACAGTTTTCACTGCTTCCACCGTTGGGCTGGTTGGCGTCCCAACTCCAGATAGCGGCCCCGTGTCGTGGATCATTGTGATCCAGCTGGTCAAGGCCAATCACACCTACACCGCATTCAGTCAGGCGACTCATGTAGTTTGCGTCGATGGCTTTGGGCGGGTCACCGAACCAGTCACTCAGATTTGTGGAATCTTCAAAAATACGGGACAGTCCTGATTGCAGGACCTTGGGGTTGAAGCTGTTGTTTTCGCAAGTGGGGGCCGGAGATAATTCGCTATTGTCAGTTCTAAACAGCGAGCCATGGGCATAGGCTTCCCAGCGGGTGCCGCCCGCTGCTCCACAGTGGTTGCCATCACCGTAAACCACTACCTGCTTGCCGGCATTCAGGATATCCGTTTTGCTGATATTGACCGGTAGGGCTGCTCCGCATTGACTGGCGGGATAAATTTTATCCCCAAAGTATTTGTCCAGAACATGAGACATCTCCTGGTAGTGGTTATCCATATGGTCTTCTATATAGAGAAACAATACCTGGTCCCGGTTTTGAGGCTGCCGCAGCCAGCTGTTGATTTCTGCGATTCTTTCTTCGATTCGTCCATCAAATTCACTGCAGCCCACGTGGGTATCTGTCCCATGACAGGCGATCAGCTCACTGCTGTACCAGTGTGTGTCAAGTTCAAGTAGCCGTACCCCCATTTCCAGTTGTTCGGTCAGGCTGTGTAAATGGTTGGGATCAATATAGCTGCCAGCATTGGCGTAGTGGCTGGCATTGTAGGCATTGTGGCTCATCAAAAGAGTGGCCTGGGCCAGAGGTGTATCCCGGTCAATCTGGCTTTGGAGCATTAACGCCCGGTATTGCCAGCTGTTTCTGTAGGTCTCAATGGCACTGTCGGCCAAAGTGGGTGAAATGGATAGCAGCAGTGTTAGAGGCAGGGACTGCAGTAGCCATTTCATTACGGAATTTGCATAGCGGCTCATTGGTTTTACCCATTTTTTTATTATTGGTTATGAAAATGCCACTACCTCTCTTTAAGGAATGAACACCTGGCTCAGCAGACACTTTCAAGATTCAGGGTGAGCGACACCTCCCGCTTTTCTCTGTTTTGGCATGGTGTCTGAGGTCTGGCAGGAGGTTGCCCTGTAATGGATAGTACTTTTTAAAATGAGTGTTTGAAACAGGTGTTTTGTGATGCAGGTTGCAAACGGAAGTAGCCATAAAGGCTACTTCAGGTAAATCTCTGGATTCTGACAGGGCTCATTGCAACTGAGTTCAGGGTGGCGCCCCGGGTAGGGAAGGAAAAACCGGTGCATTTTCTGGAAATCGTCCGGCACATTACCGGACATGGGAATGGGTGCACCAAGCACCACTTTTCTGTTTTTGAAGTCAAAAGCGATCGGAACCACCGGTATGTCAGCACCTGTTGCTATATGGTAGAAGCCGGTTTTCCAGCGTTTGACCTTGGATCGGGTGCCCTCCGGTGCAATCACCAGAACAAAGTGATCACTCTTTTCTATCTCCTTAACCGCCTGCTCAACCCGATTACTGGATTTGCTTCGTTCAATGGGGGTGCCACCCAGGCCTCGCATAAGCACCCCCAGAGGCCAGAAGAATAATGAGTGTTTGGCAAAAAAACGGGCCTTTAACCGCAGAATCAGCTTGACTGCAACGCCTACGATAAAGTCCCAGTTGGAGGTGTGGTGGGCGACAATGATTATGTATTTGCGGAGCTCTGAAGGAAGCTGTCCTTCAATTTTCCAGCCGCCCAGCAGCCAGAGAACAAAACGGCCGAAAGCAACTTTAATTGGATTATGGGGAAAGAAATTACCGTTCATTGGAATGATGCTGAACCAGGACAAGCGGCGGATTATGCCATTGTTCCGGTTCTCAGTCAGCTTCTTAGTCTGATTCTCGAGTTCGAGCAAGATGAACTTATACTGCGAAAGAAGTATTTCCGACTAAACTTGATGACGTTTATCCACAGGCACTGCCCCTGACGCTCAGGGTAAATGGGTAAGAGAAGATGAACCGTCAACTTTCAACGTCAACTGACAATGATCGCTGGTTTGTTATTGCCCAACAGCTGGTACATCAGGCTGGGGTTGAGTTTAACGGTGGCAACCCCTGGGACATTCAGGTTTTGAATCCTTCTTTTTATCGACGGGTGTTACAACAGGGGGTGCTGGGGCTGGGTGAAAGTTATATGGAAGGCTGGTGGGAGTGTGAACGCCTTGATGAGTTTTTTCACCGTGCGGTTGGGGAGGGGCTAGATAAACAGCTTCCCGAAAAAATCTGGGCTCTGATCAGCATTCTGTGCTCAAGGCTTTTTAACAGGCAGTCCCGTCGCCGATCCTGGGTGGTCGGGAGAAAGCATTATGATCTTGGCAACGACCTGTTCGAGGCAATGCTGGACTCCCATATGCAATACTCCTGCGGGTATTGGTACCAGGCAGACAATCTTGAACAGGCCCAGGTCAATAAACTGGATCTGATCTGCCGGAAGTTGCAGTTACAACCGGGCATGAAGATGCTGGATATCGGTTGTGGCTGGGGGGGGCTGGCTCATTATGCCGCCAGTCATTACGGGGTTTCGGTAGTAGGGGTCACGGTTTCCGGTGAGCAGGTGTGCCTGGCGAGGAAGCGCTGTCAGGGACTGGATGTTGATATCCGGCTGCAGGATTACCGGGACGTGAACGACAGCTTTGATCGAATCGCTTCGGTGGGGATGTTTGAGCATGTTGGCCCGAAAAACTATCGGGCTTTTTTTGAGGTGGCTGCCCGCAACCTGAAACCGGACGGCCTTTTTCTTCTTCATACCATTGGTTCCCTGGAAACCGGCTACCGGGTGAACCCCTGGACTGAAAAGTTTATCTTTCCCAATGGCTGCCTTCCTTCAACCCTGCAGATTGCTAGAGGTGCTGAGGGGCTTTTTGTTATGGAGGACTGGCACAACTTTGGCGCGGATTATGATCGTACCCTTATGCAATGGGAGAGGCGGTTTGTGAACGCCTGGCCACAGCTTAAGAAGCGGTATGGCCCCGTTTTTTACCGGATGTTCCGCTTTTACCTTTTATCCTGTGCCGGGGCGTTCAGGGCCAGGGACTTGCAGTTGTGGCAGATCCTGTTCAGCCCATCCGGAGTCTGCGGTGGTATCAGGGTGGGCCGATAGGGGGCGTCAGGCTTTCTGACATTTGGGACAGAAGCAGGTGCTGCGGTTACCCAGTTTGATTTCTTTGATAATGCTTGAGCACTGAAGGCAGGGTTGTCCGGCCCGGCCGTAAACCGCCAGCTCCTGCTTGAAATACCCCGGCTTGCCATCCCCCCCGACAAAATCTCTCAGGGTGGTTCCCCCCTGGGCAATGGCTTCTGCCAGAGTGTCCCGGATGCACTGGGCCAGGCGCAGGTACCGTGCCTTTGAAATTTTACCGCAGGGGCGCTCCGGGCGAATGCCCGCCCTGAACAGGGCTTCATTGGCGTAAATATTCCCCACACCCACCACCACCTTGTTGTCCATGATGAAGGTTTTGACGGGCTGGCTCCTGCCGCGGGAAAACTGGAACAGTCTTTGCCCGGTAAACTCACCTTCCAGGGGCTCTGGTCCCAGGTGTTTTAGAAGCTTGTGGTCATGAACAGGCTGTTCAGTCCAGAGCACGGCGCCAAAGCGGCGGGGGTCGGTATACCTTATTCGAGTGCCGTTTTTCAGGACAAAGTCCACATGGTCGTGTTTTTTCGCTGCTTCCTGATGGAGCAGGACTCTCAGGCTGCCAGACATGCCCAGGTGCAGAATCAGGCAGCCCTGATCAATATCCAGCAGCAGGTATTTGGCACGTCTTCTGACCGCTTTGACGGTTTTGCCCCTCAGGACCTGGTCGATATTGTCCGGAACCGGCCAGCGCAGGCGGTACTCCCTGACTTCCACACGGTCAATCACCTGACCTTCTACATGAGGATGAATGCCCCGCCGGGTGGTTTCTACTTCTGGTAACTCCGGCATTCAGGATTCTCCTGATTCAATTAATTCCATAAATGAGCTTTTAATATACGACAAAAAATGTTTTTTAAAGGCGAATGATGGATAAGTATGTCACTTTCAATATTTTCAGTCATTGTCCGCCTGTTTAGTGTAGGGGTTTACACCGCGATTCATTTCGAAATTGATCATCTATTTTATTCTTTATTCACTGATAGAATATAAAACCCTTCGCACCGGTACAGTATGGCGAAAGGGAGAAGTCAGTGAGAGAAAATGACAACAACAGTTTCTGCTTTTTCCCGCTACCGACGGGAACTTCGTGAACTCCTTTTTCTGGCGGGTCCCATCCTGGGTGCCCAGCTGGCAACAACGGGAATGTCTTTTGTGGACACCAGCATGGCTGGCCAATATTCCCCCATGGATCTGGCGGCGATTGCCCTGGGGTCCAGTGTCTGGATACCGGCGTATCTTCTGGTCAGAGGTACCCTCATGGCCATCACTCCGACGGTAGCCCATCTTTATGGTGCCCGGAAAACCTCTGAGATTGGCGCTCCTGTCCGCCAGGGACTCTGGATTGCATTGGCCAGCAGTTTGCTCGCCGTTGCTTTTCTTCATAATACCGAGGCTCTTTACCGTTGGCTGGACGTTGACCTTCAGGTGGCCAGTCGGTCCATTGAATACCTTAAAGCGCTGTCCTGGGGTGTGCCGGCAGTATGCCTCTATCAGGCATTGGGCTGTTATTGTGAAGGCATGGGCAAAACCAAGCCGGCCATGGTGTTCAGTTTTATGGCGTTACTGCTGAATATCCCTGTGAACTATGTACTGATTTACGGCAAGTTTGGTTTTCCTGAACTGGGTGGGGTCGGTTGTGGCTATGCGACAGCGGTTTGTTTCTGGCTGATGTTTTTTCTGATGAGTGGCTACACCATGCTGTCCAGGACACACCGGGGTGTCGGGCTTTTTGCCCACTGGGACTGGCCGGATATTGGGCTGATCCGCAGTCAGATTAAACTGGGGGTGCCGATCGGGTTGGCGATTTTTTTCGAAGCCGGCATCTTTTCAGCAGTGGCCCTGGCCATTGGTAAGTTGGGGGCAGTGATTGTTGCCGGGCACCAGGTCGCCCTGAACTTTTCTTCCCTGACGTTTGTGATTCCTCTGAGTCTGTCCATGGGGGTGACCATCCGTGTGGGCCAGGCTCTGGGGGCCGGAAAACCGGAAGCGGCGGCTTACTCGAGCTATGCCGGGATTATGACCACGGTGCTGATGGCCACTGCGAGTGCCAGTCTCATGTGGTTTTTTCCGGAGCGGGTGGCCTCTATTTATACCAAGGATCCTGCGGTCAGTGCACTGGCGGCTCAACTACTGGTTTACGCGGCACTGTTTCAGTACGCCGATGCGATTCAGATTGCCTCTAATGGCGCCCTGCGAGGCTACAAAGATACCCGGATTCCCATGGTTATGGTGCTGTTTGCCTGCTGGGGCATTGCCTTTCCTCTGGGCTATACCCTGGGAATGACCGACTATCTGGTCGAGCCCATGGGCCCCCATGGTTTCTGGATTGGCCTGGTTTCGGCGCTGTCCATTGGCGCAGTGTTGTTAAGCATCCGGCTGCGAAGAATCAGTCGCCGTCATATTGTGGCAGCACAGGTTCAGGAGCCAGTGGCGGTTTCCTGATGAACCACTTTTTCCCACAGGCCGCGGGAGCGCTTGTGGCATCGGGGGGCGCTCTTCTATAATGCTCCTCTTCCCTGAAAACCGGGCCGGTCTTTGGACAGCGGTATCCGGTTTTCTCTTTTCAGCGTGATCGATCAGGATGTTGGCAAGCCACGTCCCGCGAGTAAACTCATGAGCAAAACGAAAGTACTAACAGGTATTACAACGACAGGAACTCCACACCTGGGTAACTACGTGGGGGCCATCAAGCCCTGCATTGAGCAAAGCTGGCGTGACGATATTGCTTCTTATTTTTTTCTGGCGGATTACCATGCCCTGATCAAGGGACGTGACCCCAAACGAATTCATCAATCCACTCTGGAAATCGCGGCAACCTGGCTGGCCCTGGGGCTGGATACGGACCGGGTGACGTTTTATCGGCAATCCGATGTGCCGGAGATCATGGAACTGAACTGGATCATTGGCTGTATGACCGCCAAGGGGTTGATGAACCGTGCCCATGCTTATAAGGCGGCGGTTCAGGCCAATAATGAAGCGGGAGAAAAAGATCCGGACAAGGCAGTGACCATGGGGCTGTTCTGCTATCCGGTGCTGATGGCGGCGGACATCCTGATGTTCAATGCCAACAAGGTGCCGGTGGGTCGTGACCAGGTTCAGCATATTGAAATGGCCCGGGATATTGCCGGGCGCATGAACCATCATTACAAGACGAAGTTTGTGCTTCCGGAAGCGGTAGTGGGTGAAAATACCGCTGTGCTCAATGGCCTGGATGGGCGCAAGATGAGCAAGAGCTATGACAATACTATCCCACTGTTCTGTGGCGAGAAAAAGCTGCTTAAGCTGATCCGAAAGATCAAGACCAACTCCCTGGAGCCCGGTGAGCCGAAGGATCCAGAAACCTGCACCCTGTTTCAGATTTATTCTGCGTTTGCGGATGAATCTCAGGTGCAGGAGAAGCGCAAACAGTATGAGGCCGGTGCTGGCTGGGGGGAGTTGAAGAATGAGCTTTTTGAATACCTCAATGCCCACTTGAAGGATGCCAGAGAGCGTTATAATGCCCTCATTGAAGATCCGGCTTTCATCGAGAAAGAGCTATTGAAAGGTGCCGAGAAAGCTCGTGCTGAAGCCATGCCTGTTTTGACGTCTGTCCGGCAGGCCGTTGGCTTGCGGCCACTGATCTGAGAACTGGCTTTCCGTTTCAGGCAGGGGAGTGAATATGAAAAAATGGCATGCCCTGACGGTGGTGTTGACCCTGCTTGTTACCGGTTGCTCTGTTGTGGGACTGAACCGGGATACGCTTCAGGAAAAAGTGGGTTTTGACCTGAAGCGCCTGGATAAAGATGGGCTGTATGGCCCGGCGGATGGCAAAAGAGCGCTAAGCTATGAGTTCTGCATCCCCGGTACGGTTGAAACCGCCAGGGAGGTGATGCAGATCGACCCTTCCATCCTTGTCTACAAGGACTCTCCCGGACGCCTTCAGTGTGGTAAAGATCAGTACCTGGCTATGGGGGATACCTTTCAGGTGGATTATAAGGCCACACTGCAAAAGCTGACTGAACTTGACTATGTCACCCGCATCGTTGAAGTGTTCTTTGAATAGAAGAGTATTGTTGTCTGTTTTGAGGTGGTGGCTTCTTTAGCAGGTATCTCCCATGAAGCAGAGTCAGCCAATCCCCCCTCCTGAAGCCCACAGGCCGGTTCTGGTGTCCAGTAATCCGGCTGTTCGTTTTCTATTCAAGCTGCTGGCGCTGATCTGTGTAGGGTTGGGCGGGTTGGGCGTTTTTCTCCCCCTGCTGCCAACGACACCGTTTCTGTTGCTGGCGGTTTTTTTCAGTCTTCGTTCTTCACCTTCTCTTTATCAGTGGCTGGTGAACCACAGAGTATTTGGGCCTCCACTTCAGAATTACCTTTATCATCGAAGCATTTCCCGAAGGGTTTTCTGGCGGGCAATGATCCTGCTCTGGTTGAGTATGGCTCTGAGTATCTGGCTGGTGAAACCGGTTCTTCTGAAGGGGGTACTGCTGGTGATTGCTTTCAGTGTTACTCTTTACCTGGCCCGTTTGACAAGAAAAGAAAAACAGCGAGAAAGAGGAGCTGGGAATGCCCTACGTCAATATCAAGATTACCCGTGAAAATGTGACACGAGAACAGAAAGAACAGTTAATTGAAGGCACCACCCGGCTGTTGCAGGATGTTCTGGGGAAAAATCCGGCGACGACGGTGGTGGTGATTGATGAGGTGGATACGGATAACTGGGGTATTGGAGGGGAATTGGTTACCCGTAGGCGGCAACGGGGAGAATGAGGTTTAATCAATAGAACATGCCTCAGTGAATAACTGACCATCTCTGGATTCAGTCAAAGAAATGACACTTAATTCAAAAAAAATGGGAGCAAACATTCAATGACACAAATGATTGCTCCCACGGACAGGCTTTTCTGGTACAGATCTCATCATTATTCAGCCCGACTATATTGGATATAGGAAAAAGATTTTCGGGTGGTGTTATGAAATTAAGTGGTTGGTTGGTGACGTTGTGCAGTCTTTGGCTGGTAGAAGGGGCAGCGGGCAAAGATATCTACAAATGTAAGGTGGATGGCTCTGTTCGGTACTCTGAAGAGAAGTGTGATGATCAGGCGGCACCGGTCAAACTCAAGGAGATCGCTGCTCCACTGAGCACCATGGATGCCAAGGCTATTGAGGGGCAGGATGCCCGGATTCGGGAGAGCTCTCTTCAGGAGCGGATACAGCGTCGGCAGAAAACCATCAACCGGCTGCGACAGAAAATGCAAGATGAACTGGCCACCCTTTATAAGTCCGTAGATTCCAAAAGCAAGGGCTCCCGAAGTGCTGCAAAATCATCATCCAGAGAGGCTTATACCGGGCGGAATTCGGTTCAGGAAAGTGATCCGTTGAAGCAAGTTCAAAATATAGCGGACTCCATCGATGCTCTTGGAAAGGAAGGGGTTTCCAGCCAGGTCACCGCGATTGTTAATCACTACAAGGCACTGATTGAAGTTGAGCAATTCCAGATCAACCTGCTGCTTCAGGAACTGAAGATGAACCGGGAGCTGAACGCTTCTGGGAAATAGCCGACAACTCTCCTGCGTAAACACCACAGCTCGAATAATGACGGCTAATGGCCATCCTGGCATTTTGAAATCCCCTTTATTACCCCCCCCTCCACCTCTTCAGATAACCCCACCGGGGCTCTGAGCACAGCGATCAAACGTCGAATGATCACAAAAAATGCCAGTCAGGCGGTTGAGTTTGATTGTCTTTGTTATTGATCTGGATCAACTAACAAAAAATAACCAAAGGGTACAGTTGCGCCCATAAAAACGTTTGCGCAAACGTTTTACATGATTTTTTCTGTCCGGTAGCAGCTTATGAAGAAAGGCAAACTCCTTAACCCTCATATTTCCGGGGCTATTGCCAGCCTGGGTCATGGCCAGTCCCTGACAGTTTGCGATTGCGGGTTGCCCATTGGAGAAAGGGCTGAACGGATTGACCTGGCACTGACCCACGGTGTGCCCGGGTTTCTGGAAACACTTGAGGTCGTGTTATCGGAAGTCTGTGTGGAACAGGTGGTGATTGCGGAAGAAATGGCTCGTGTCAGTCCTGAGCTCTATGAACAGCTGACCGCCAGAATTGCCCGTCTTGCGCAGGAACAGGGAAAGGCGATCGAGACGGTCATGGTGTCCCACGAGGCGTTCAAGGCTCAGTCTGACCAGTCCAGGGCTGTGGTCAGGACGGGAGAATGCACCCCCTATGCCAACGTCATTCTGAAATCCGGCGTGGTGTTTTGAAGAGAGCCTGGACTACCTAACTGAGGATTCGTTGATGATCGAACCCATCCTGAAAATGAGCTCTGTGGTCAAGACGTTTCCGGGGGTCAGGGCCCTTGACCAGGCCAGTCTTAATATATACCCCGGCCAGGTCATGGCCTTGCTGGGAGAAAACGGTGCGGGCAAGTCCACCCTGATGAAGGTGATGACAGGCATCTACGAAAAAGACGAAGGCAGTCTGATTTATGAGGGACAGGAGGTTGCTTTCAAAGGCCCCAAGGATTCCCAGGAGCGGGGGGTCAGCATCATTCATCAGGAGTTGAACCTGATTCCGGAACTGTCCATTGCCGAAAATATCTTTCTGGGACGTGAGCCCATGGGCAGACTGGGGCGTATTGACTGGCCTGCCATGAGAGCAGAAGCGAAGAAGCTCCTGGATATGCTCGAAGTGGACTTTGATCCTTCAACGCCTGTTGGCCGACTCAGTATCGGCGTTCAGCAGATGGTGGAAATTGCCAAGGCGCTGTCGTTTTCATCCAAAGTGATTGTTATGGATGAGCCCACCGATGCCCTTACGGAAAAAGAAACCCGCAGTCTGTTCAAGGTTATCCGCCAGCTGCGCAAAGAAGGGCGCGGGATTGTCTATATCTCCCACCGGCTTCAGGAAATTTTCCAGATCTGTGACCACGCTACCGTGATGCGAGATGGCCGCTTTATTGATGAGTCTCCGGTGTCTGAGCTGACGGAAGACCGGATTATTGAAAAAATGGTGGGGCGCTCCCTTGAAGAGCAATACCCCCGCACCGTTTCACTGCCTGGTGAAAAGATTCTTGAAGTGCACAACCTGGAAGCAGAAGGGGTTCATGATGCCAGCTTCTACCTTCGTTCCGGGGAGATTCTCGGGGTATCGGGATTAATGGGAGCTGGGCGTACAGAGCTGATGAAAGCCCTGTTCGGTGCCAACCCTGCCACCCGAGGCGATATTTACATTGCCGGCGAGCGGACGCTGGTTCGTAGCCCCAGGCAGGGGCTGGCGTCAGGGATCGTTTATATATCAGAAGACCGAAAGGGCGATGGCCTGGTGGTCGAGCTGGGGGTTCGGGAAAACATGAGCCTTGCCAGCCTGGAACAATTCTGCGGAGCAGGACGCATTAATCGCCAGAAGGAGCGGGCCTCCGTTCTGGATTTTATTCACCGTTTCAACATCAAAACCCCCGGTGAGAACCAGTTGATCAAAAACCTCAGTGGGGGAAATCAGCAGAAGGTAGCCATTGCCAAAGGTTTAATGACCTCTCCCATGGTGCTGATTCTGGATGAGCCCACCCGGGGCGTTGATGTGGGTGCAAAGAAAGAAATTTATCAGTTGATAAACGAGTTCAAGGCCAGGGGAATGAGCATCATTCTGGTGTCTTCTGATATGCCTGAGGTTCTGGGAATGAGCGACCGGGTTATGGTGATGCATGAAGGTCGCATTACGGGTGAATTCACCCACCGCGAAGCCACCCAGGAAAAATTGATGCGTTGTGCTGTTGGCAGCCAGTTTGAGGCGGCTTGAGCGCTTAGAGGTAATCCTATGACCAGAAATATGACCCCGAATACCCTTCAGGCCGGACTGGATTCTCAAGGCGGGTATCAAGACCGGCTTCAAAAAGACAGCCGTCCCCGTTCAGGCATCCGCTCTCTTTTCACAAAAGAAGCATTGTTTGAATATAAGTCAGTGATTGCATTGCTGGTGTTTATGCTGGTTGTTTCAATGATCAGCCCCAACTTTTTCAGCACGGACAATCTTCTGAATATTCTGCGACAGACGTCGGTGAATGCCATTATTGCCGTGGGTATGACGTTTGTCATTCTGACCAGCGGAATTGATCTGGCCGTGGGTTCTATTCTGGCCCTGACCGGCGCTCTGGCCGCTACTCTGATTGGCCTCGACTTTAATCTGATGCTGGTGCTTACTCTTACCATTGCTGCCGGTGCCGGGCTGGGCTGTCTGAGCGGGGTGATTATTTCCCGTGGGAAAGTTCAGCCCTTTATTGCTACGCTGGCAACCATGACGCTGCTTCGGGGGGCTACCATGGTATTCACCGATGGTCGTCCAGTCTCAACCTTTGGAGGCAGTGCATCTGAAGCCTTTTCCATGCTGGGTACTGGCTATCTTTTTGGCATTCCGTTCCCTATTTATCTGATGGCAATGGTATTCGGCCTGGCCTGGTACATTCTCAACCACACACGACTCGGGCGTTATGTCTATGCTCTGGGTGGGAATGAGTCAGCCACCCGCTTGTCTGGCATCAACGTAGATCGTGTCAAGCTGGCTGTTTACGGCATCAGTGGTGCCCTGTCAGCGCTGGCAGGCATCATAGTGACCAGCCGGCTTGCTTCCGCCCAGCCAACGGCTGGAAGCAGCTATGAACTGGATGCCATTGCCGCAGTGGTGCTTGGTGGTACCAGCCTGACGGGTGGCAAGGGTCGTATAATGGGAACCCTGGTGGGGGTGCTGATTATTGGTATCCTTAACAATGCTCTGAACCTTCTGAACGTTTCTTCCTATTACCAGCTGATCGCCAAAGCACTGGTAATTCTCCTGGCTGTGCTGGTGGATACCCGCTCCAGCAAGTAACCCTTCCTATTCGTGGGCCGGCATGCCGGCCCGGCTCTGAACCATGAGGTGGTTGTCCATGTCCCTTTTGATCAACGAATTCATGAACCGTATGAAAAGAGTGGTGTCCCCTGGCGGCTCCTCTCTTCATAAGACTCTGGCTGTGGCAGCTATTGCAGGCCTTGCATTGACCGGTTGTGACCAGTCAAAGGACAAGAGCAGCACGGAACCGGCCGGTGGTCAGAAAACCATGGCACTGGTGGTGTCGACCCTGAATAATCCGTTTTTTGTCACCCTGAAAGAAGGTGCTGAAGCCAGGGCCAAAGAGCTGGGCTATAAACTGATGGTGCTGGACTCCCAGAATGATTCTGCCCGGGAGATGACTAACGTAGAGGATCTGACCGTTAAAGGCGTCAGTGCCATTCTTTTGAATCCCACGGATTCCGATGCCGCTGGAAATGCAGTCCGCGTGGCAAACCGGGCTGAGATACCTGTGATTACCCTGGACAGAGGGGCGAGCGGCGGTGCGGTGAAGTCTCATGTTGCATCGGATAATGAGGCTGGTGGTGAAATGGCCGGGAAGTTCATTGTTGAACAGCTGAATAATGCGGGAACTGTTATGCAGCTTGAAGGTGTACCAGGAACTTCTGCTGCCAGGGAGCGGGGGGCCGGTTTCATCAAGGCGATCAGTGCCAGCGAGGTGAAGGTGGTGGCCACCCAGCCTGCGGATTTCGACCGAACCAAGGCATTGAATGTGGCTGAGAATATGCTCCAGGCCAATCCCGATGTGAAAGCCATTTTTGCCCAGAACGATGAAATGGCCCTGGGTGCCATTAAAGCGGTCAAAGCGGCGAAGAAAGACATTATTGTGGTGGGCTTCGATGGCACTGATGAAGGCATTGCCGCGGTGAAAAACGGTGAGTTGGCTGCCACTATCGCCCAGCAGGCGGGCAAGATTGGCTCAATTGGTGTGGAAGTGGCTGATCGGGTGCTCAAGGGTGAAACCGTTGCCCCTTACACACCGGTTGAACTTCAATTGATTCAACAGCAGTAATCCTGCGATCCGCATACCGGTTTCACTTCAGACAAGCCGGTATGCCTTTTATTCTTTCTGTGAAAAACAGTGTTCTTTCCTGTCTTTCATGGGAGAGGATGGCGAAACCTATTTTTCTTTCGCCATGGGCATTTTGATGGACGCTCCGGGTGATTCATGAGCAAACAGATTCTTGTGCTGGGCAGTGTTAATGCCGACCATGTACTGCGGGTGAATGCATTTCCCCGTCCGGGAGAGACGGTGACCGGTTCTGGCTATGACATTATTCCTGGAGGAAAGGGGGCCAACCAGGCGGTTGCCTGTGCCCGTCTGGGTGGCAATACACGCTTTATGGCCTGTGTCGGACAGGATGCATTTGGCAGCGAGATTATCCGGCAGTTTTCTGCAGACGGTATTGATACTTCGGTGATTGAACAGGTTGAAGGTGTGAATACCGGGGTTGCCTTGATTTTTGTGGATAAACAGGCGGAGAATTGCATTGGTATTTCTGCCGAAGCCAATGGTTACCTGAATGAGGATAGGGTTGAACGGCACCGGACGGCCATTGAAGAGGCTGACTACCTGCTGATGCAGCTGGAAACACCTATAGAAGCGATACTGAAAGCCGCCAGAGTAGGCAGGGCATCCAAAACAACTGTCGTGTTAAATCCGGCACCGGCCCAGCCACTGTCTGATGAGGTATTGGCCTGTATTGATATGATTACCCCTAATCAGACTGAGGCAGAAGTCCTGACGGGAATTGCCGTGAATGATCTGCCCTCGGCCGCCAGGGCATCAAAGGTGCTTCACCATAAAGGTATCAGGACTGTCGTGATTACCATGGGCAGTCAGGGGGCTTATGCCTCCAGCAAAGATCGTGACGGTCAGGTAGCGGGAGAGATGGTGGCCAGCTTCAGGGTGAAGGCCCGGGATACGACTGCGGCCGGGGATACGTTCAATGGTGGCATGTTGGTGGCCCTGTCCGAGGGAAAATCCCTTGAAGAAGCGATTTATTTTGGTAATGCCAGTGCCGCATTATCAGTGATGCGTGAGGGGGCTCAGACATCAGTGCCCATGCGTTCTGAAACAGAGCAGTTTATTCAGAGTCATCAGCTGCTCGGCAATTTCAACCAGAAGTCGATCCAGAAGAGAAGGGAGAGTTGATAACCATGGCGACCATCAAGGACGTGGCAAAGCTGGCTGAGGTATCCATTTCCACTGTTTCCCACGTCCTTAATGAGACCCGGTTTGTCAGTGAAGAAACCGCCAGAAAAGTACAGGAGGCGGTGGTGACCCTTGGTTATAAACCCAGTGCGGTTGCCCGGAGCCTGAAAACCAATAAAACCCACACCATTGGTATGCTGACGGCCTCCAATGCCAACCCTTTTTTTGCGGAAGTGATTCACGGGGTCGAGGCAACCTGTTATAAACGGGGCTATCATCTGGTGTTGTGTAACTCCGGTTGTGACGATCAGGCATCCGACCTGAAAAAACAAACCTCCTACCTGAAAACCCTTGAAGAAAAACGCATAGACGGTTTGCTGGTCATGTCCGCACACAGTGATCCGGCGTTTTTTACGTTGCTTGAGAAGCAGAGTCAGTGGCCCATGGTGATCCTTGACTGTCATGCGGGCTCAGGCCGGGCCGATGTGATTATGGATTACCCGGAGCTGGGGGGGTATGAAGCCACCCGCTACCTGATAGACCAGGGTCATACTGACATTGGTTGCATCAGTGGCCCCCGGGAACTCTCTCCCAGCAGTGAGCGACTGGCCGGTTATCATCGGGCCCTGGATGAGGCGGGTATCCCTGTCAGGAACCACTGGGTAGTTGAAGGCAGATTGACGGCGGACAGTGGCTATCAGGCGGCCTGCCAGTTTCTGAATCAGGAGGAGCGTCCTTCAGCCCTGTTTGTGGGCAATGACCTGATGGCCATGGGAGCCATGTGCGCCCTGCAAAGTCACGGCCTGCGGGTTCCCGATGATGTTTCGGTGATTGGTTATGATGATATTGAGCTGGCGGCGTTTACTTCTCCGCCGTTGACCACCATTCACCAGCCCAAGGCAGAGCTTGGGCAGCTGGCAGCGAATACGCTGATCGACCGGATTGAGAACCCCGGGATTGAGCCTGCTGTCAAAACCCTCAGATCCACACTGGTTGAGCGTCAATCCGTTATACCCGGGCAGTATGCCGGGAACGACCGGGAGCCAGTGACCCATCAGGAAAAAGGTGTGCCATGCAAAATCAACTCGATCAATTAAAGGCCATGACCAAAGTGGTAGCCGACACCGGTGATATTGAAGCCATTCGTCGTTACCAGCCTGTGGATGCCACCACCAACCCTTCGCTGATTCTGAAAGCCGCAGAACTTCCTGCTTATAAAACCTTGCTTGAGCAAGCGGTTGCCTATGGTCAACAGCAGTCCCCAGACCGGCAGGACCAGGTTCACCATGCCTGTGACTGGTTGACCGTCGGGATTGGCAAGGAAATTCAGCAGGTGGTGCCCGGTGTGGTGTCCACTGAGGTGGATGCTCGACTGTCGTTTGATACCCGGGCAACGGTGGACAAGGCCCGCCAGCTGGTTGACCTGTATCGTCAGCAGGGAGCCGATGCCAATCGTCTGCTGATCAAAATTGCCTCTACCTGGGAAGGCATCAAGGCCGCGGAAATTCTGGAGAAAGAAGGCATCCGGTGCAACCTTACCCTGCTGTTCAGTTTTGCCCAGGCCCAGGCCTGCGCTGAGGCAGGCGCCTACCTGATTTCTCCCTTTGTTGGCCGTATTCTTGACTGGTATAAAAAAGCGGAGGGGCGTGATTTTACGGCCCAGGAAGATCCCGGGGTGGTTTCTGTGACCCGCATTTATAACTACTACAAGCAGCACGGTTATAAAACTGTGGTGATGGGCGCCAGCTTTCGAAATACCGGTGAAATTATCGAGCTGGCGGGTTGTGACTGCCTGACCATTGGTCCGGGGCTTCTGGATGATCTGGAAAAATCACAGGAGCCCTTGCGTCAGAAACTGTTTGCTGACCAGCCGGTGTGTGATCCGCGGGATCAGCAAAAAGTGGTGCTGGATGAGGCGGCTTTCCGCTGGGCGATGAATGACGATCCCATGGCCACGGAGAAGCTGGCGGAAGGTATTCGTAACTTTGCCAAAGACCAGGTTAAACTGGAGCAGCTGGTTGAGGGCCTGATGTAAGTGAATGGGGTGATACCCTGTTTCGGGTATCACCTGTTTCCTGTTTCTGTTTCTGTTTCTGTTGGCCCAACAAGTCACTGAATGAATGTGTTAAATGGAGTCAGGGGTTTCTTCGTAAATGACTTTGTCAAAATAGGGCTCAATGGGTGGTAAGGTCTTTAGTCCTTTAGGATTAACGGTTAATTCCTTTTCCCCTGCTGCCCATGCTTCAATAGCCTCCAATACTACAAACATTCTCAGTTCACGCTCATGCCTTATATCGTCACTTAACCAGGAGGGTTGGACTTCTTGACCCTGGTATTGGTTTGATAGTTCTTGTTGGCATGAAAAGAGCCATTGTAAAAGATCCTTATAGATTGGTGTGTTCAATGAATTAAGCAATATTTCTTGGTTGGTTTTTATTATTGAAGCACTAATAATAATATCCTTTAATGTGTTGGTGGTATTTGCATCATCCAATAGCTTTAAGTGATTCTGTGAGTTGTTAATTTTTTCTATGCATTGATTCCATTCTGGTTTTTTGAATCTTTGCCTTATTTTTCTTTTTTTGATGGCGTGTTGTTTGACTGGAGTGGTTTGCTGGTCATCAAATACATCTGTTTTTCTTTTTTTGCAGGTAGGGTGCGTACTGCTTTCAGGTAAAACTGTTATGCGATCAGCCGACTCTGGCATTAAACCAGGTTTTAAGGTCGTGTCTGTTGGCGATGGTGGTGGCGTTAAAAAGCCTTGGGTAATGGCACTGTTCATGATGAGCTCCTTGCGTTATTACTTCCGTTATGAGATCAGTTGGAGTGGGTCTATTTTCAAACGAACCACCAACATGCTCAGGTTTATGGGCATGACTTGAGAGATAGACCTGTGAACGGCCAGAAAGTTCCAGGCTGACACTGTTATTGCTGACTGTCCAAAAGAAAGAAATGAATGGGCAGCCTGAGGCTGCCTTATTTCATGGTTTTGGTGGCCATGGTAATCCGGGAGATACAGGTGGGTTTGCCCTGATCGTCCTCCATCCGGATTTCCCAGACCTGGGTGCTGCGACCAATATGGATGGGGCGGGTAGTGCCGGTCACTTTTCCGGAGGTCACCGAGCGAAGGTGGTTGGCATTAATTTCCAGGCCCACGCAGTAGCTGCCTTCATCACAGCAGAGATTGGCAGCAATGCTTCCAAGGGTTTCCGCCAGTACCACTGAGGCACCTCCGTGCAATAGCCCCATGGGTTGAATGGTGCGGTGATCCACGGGCATGGTGCCGCGCATGAAGTCTTCCCCTATTTCGGTAATTTCGATTCCGAGGTGGGTGCACATGTTGTCTTTAAAGGGCTGGGAGTCCGGATTAAAGGCTTTTTTCCAGATGGACATGATCGGTATAACCTGGCTGTTTATTGGCTGAGTTGTATACAGGCAGTGGACACTCTTATGGCCAGACGAGTCTAACAGGAAGTCGCCGTTAAATCTGGTTTCTCAACCCCAGCTGATCCGGGTGAGGTTCCAGGTAAGTCTGCTTGCGGATGTAATCACTGCCGTGATGTTCAATAAAGTGCCGGAGCATGGCCATGGGTGCCACCAGGGGGACAATGCTCTGGCGGTATTCTTCAATCAATTTCAGTAGCTGTTGCCTCTGGTCGCCGTCGACGCTTTTTTTCACGTAGCCAAGAATATGCAGCATGACATTGGTATGGGATTTTCGGGTGGCCCGTTGCTTCAGGGCGGCCATAAATTGCTGGATGTATTCCTCAAGTAAAGTCTCAAGAGGAATGCGACTGCCTTTGGCGACGATCTGGCCCAATTGTTCATAGCCCTGGGGGTAGTGGGCCATGATCGTGTACTTATGAGAGCTGTGGAATTCTCCCAGGGCCCCATAGGAAGGGTTGTTCATGACCTGTGTCTGCCAGCGGTGGTAGGCATACACCCGGGTGAAGAAGTTGTCTCGAAGGACGGGGTCATGGAGTCGTCCCTCCTCCTCAACCGGAAGCAGCGGTTGGCTGGCCATAAATGCCCGGGCGTAGGCGCCAGGAGCGCTTTCCCCAAGAGGGTGGCCGTTTTCATGGTAGACCTTGACCCTCTCCATGCCACAGCTGGGGGATTTCTGCATCAGGATATAGCCGCTGATATGGGGCATCTCGCGGGCCTTTTCCCGACCGTAATTTGCCAGTGGCTCGGTGACGTCCAGGTTGGCATCTTCGGTGCCTACCACCCGGATGCTCAGATGCTTATCGGTGGATGATGTGGAGGTGTCTGAGTGGGTGTCTGTTGCAGAGTCAGACAGCTCTCCTACAAGGCGGATTGGCTCTCTCGGGGTGCCCAGCCCAATGGCCACTTCAGGACAGACCGGTTCAAAATAAAAGTATTTGTCCAGGGTGTTCACACAGAATGAGGAGCGCTTGTGGCCTCCGTTATAGCGAACCTTGTGTCCTAGCAGGCAGGAACTGATGCCCAGGGTAATCGCTTTTTCAGGCTCGGGAAGAGGGACTATGGCCATGATCTATTCCGTACTCTTGTTTTAATACAGCTTAATCAACCGGAAGGGTTTTACAAAGGTATTTTGGCGCTTTTGACAATACGACTGCTCAGTGAGGCTGGATCAATCAGCGGTGCTGGTTTCCTCAAAGACATCCGGAACGACTCTGACGCCACTGGTGTAATAAAGGTCCGGATAGGGGGTATTTGCAAATTGCACTTCGATAAAAAAGGACAACCAGCCCTGCTCCGGTGTTTTGGGTTCCCATTGGTAGACCCACCGGGACGATTTCTGGTCAGACGTTGAATCGGGCTCCAGAGCAACAGGCAGGTAATTCAACCCCTTGGCCTGAAGAACCGGTTTTCGAAAATCCCGTTCATCCGGGTTGTGGCACAACCAGACTCTGGCGGTCGAAGGTTTGGTATCCACCGTTAATGTGATGCCGCCCTGGTCAGTATATTCCCAGGTCATTCCTGGCAGGGTTCTGGCTTCGGACAGTGGCCCGAACAGGGAGGCCATGATGTCGTCCAGGTTAACCGAGGAGTCCCTGCCCAGATAATGGCTGGCCCCTGGCAGGTAACGCAGGGTTTTCATTCCCTCCAGCTGGTGATAATAAAACCGGGCAGAATCCGGGGGAAAGAACTCATCACTGGAGGCATTCACTATGAATGCAGGCAGGGTCAGACTGGGCAGGTAGTGAATGGGATCAATCAGGTTAAGCAGTTCGTCCATAGCCTGATTTTCCAGGCTGGACAGCACATCGTGGTCGGGGTCTGCATAATCGGCAATGGCCTCGGCCCAGCCGTTATAGACCCGAAGGTGGTGCCGGATACAGGCTTTCACATTCAGTACATCAATTACGAAAGGAATGATCGCGCTGATACGTGTGTCACAACTTGCCGCCAGCCAGGTGACCCAGCCCCTTTTTGAGCCGCCGGTTACCACGAAAGATGACAGAGGGTGGTGGTTCTGCAGACAGAAAGCTTCAAGCACATCCATGGCTTTGACAATGGCTTTGACCATGGGCCATTGAAGAGGAAAAAAAGCATTATTGTCGGGGGACAGGAGAAACTGTTGCCAGCTCCAGGCCACCAGGTCATCTTCTGTGCGGGGCTTGCCATCGGACAGGGTCAACGGCTGGTTGGGGATGTCCCTTATACAGGCGACAGGTGACTTTGTTAGATGGCACAGCCGTGCACCATCTACCTGGCCGACAGGGGAGGTTTCCAGTGACTGATCGTGCCGGTAACCACCGTTCACCATGAGCAGGCAGGGTTTATTCTGAGCGTTGCCTGGCTGTTCTGGCAGGTAGAGTTCCAACCGGTGTTGCCATAGGGGGAATTTGCATCCTGCTTTACTGCTTTCACGCCAGCGCTGTGAAGTCATTGACAGTTCGCAGACGGTGACCTGTGGATAATTGTCAGACGTGCTCTGGTGGAGGCACTGCCATTGGAAGTCCGGCTCAGGCTGTGCAAGAAACGCTTTCAATACATTCTTGTTCATAGGTTTTTTTCGCTGTGGGTATTTGTTTTTTCAATGTTCATAAACGGCTTCTGAAAACCCTGTCTGCCATGATGCGCCAGAATGCCTGCCGTCAGACAGGTTTTAGTTTGTTTTCTATTGAAAGAAGGGTATATTTTTTGATCGGCATTGAATTTCGATTCTAGACCAGACTGTAGTTCAGCTTTTGCTGAAGTTTTTGATCGGAATTTATGGCTGTCATGGAGAACTTTTACATTCACCCCACTGTCCAAGCAGTAGTTGTTAAAGATGTCCGGAGTCCATTGTGCTGATTGTCTGTGAAACCCCCCGCCTGCTTTTACGAACCTGGCAGATTCAGGATCTCCCCGCGCTTGCCAATCTGTTGGGGGAGTCAGTGGAAGATGGATGTGATCTGATGGCGGAAGAGCCAGGCAGTCAGGCAGAGAATGAGCTATGGCGGTTTCAGACTGAAATGGACAAGTGGGGTTGGTCACGCTGGGCGGTGGTGCTCAGGGAAACCCATCAGCTGATTGGCTATTGCGGGTTTTCCCCTTACGGCCGGGATATTGAGATGGGGTGGCGTTTTCTACCGGAGTTTCGTGGGCAGGGGCTGATTCATGAGGCGGCGGAGGCTGTGACTCAGTTTGGTTTTAAACAGCTGGGTATCAGACGTATTATTTCATTCAGTCGGCCAGACAATGCTTTTGCCCAGGGTGTTATGCAACAGCTGGGGATGACTCTGGACTGTTTTGAGGGGTGGAGCACCTGTACTGTTGCCCGATACAGCATGCAGGCTCCAGCGTACTCTCCAGCCAGGCCTCCAGCGGTGCTCACTCGATAATCCTCTGCTCTCCATAACCGGATAAAAAATAGTATGGCGACTGGCTGGCAGGCCGCTATAAATAACAAAGCCATTCATGTCAGTAACCCGATGCTCTACGACTTCATACATATTTCGGACACCCAGCTGGTGCCTGAGGGGAAGATCAACTACGACATTGACCCCTGCGACCGGCTCAGGCGCTGTATTGATGACATTGTGAAATTCTGCCCTGATTCCCAGGCCTGTATCATTACCGGAGACCTTGCTCACTGGGGAGAGGAGGCTGCCTATCAGCTGTTGAAAAAAGAGCTGGGGCGCCTTCCCTTTCCCTGCTGGCTGCTCATGGGGAACCATGATTCCAGGAGAGCTTTCTGCCAGGTGTTCGGACATGAGGTCATGAATGAAAAAGGGTTTGTTCAGTTCAGCCTGTCAACGCCCGCCGGGCGGCTGGTGGGGCTGGATACTCTGGAAGAGGGACGACGGGGTGGCTATCTCTGTCCCTGGCGATTGCAGTGGCTGGAGCAGGAGCTATTGAAAGGAGAACCGGTTTTTCTGTTTATGCATCACCCGCCGTTTAAGTTGGGCCTGCCTAGCATGGATGACGATGGTCTCCTGAACAGTGATGAATTTCTTGACGTGGTCAATCAGTTTCCCGGCAGGGTCCGCCACCTGTTCTTTGGTCACGTTCATCGGAGCGTTTCAGGCAGCTGGCAGGGCATCAGCTATTCATGCCCTCTTTCTCTGGTGCACCAGACCCCTTTTGATTTTATCGAGCGTAAAGTTAGGGCAGTCTCTCCCGAATCCCCCCAGTACCACCGGGTCCAGATCTATGATGACCGGGTGGTTGTACATGCCAGGGACTTTCTGCATAGTGACCCCCTTATCGATGTCAAGCGATGTACCCGCTACCCTCACCCCTGAGAGGCATCACCCCATGACAGGAGAAAAGCCATGAGTCTGCCCGGACTTGAGCTGATCAGCTTCAAGACCTGTCCTTTTGTTCAGCGATCCGTGATCACCCTGCTGGAAAAAGGCATTGAGTTCAAATTGACGTTCATCGACCTGGCGGATAAGCCCGACTGGTTTCTGGCCATCTCCCCCCTGGGCAAGGTGCCAGTACTCAGGGTGGGTGAAGAGGTGCTGTTCGAATCGGCGGTGATCAATGAGTTTCTGGATGAGATCACCCCCCCCTCGTTGCATCCCACAGAGCCTCTGGTGAAAGCCCGGCACCGGGCCTGGATTGAGTTCGGGTCCACGGTGATCATGACTTACTATCGAATGACCATGGCTGAACAGGCTGATGCTTATGAAGCGTTAAGAGAGGACTTGAGCTCTCAGCTGAAAAAGCTGGAATCTCAGGTAGAAGGCCCTTTGTTTGCCGGGGAGAGAATGTCTCTTGTGGATACCGCCATGGCCCCGGTTTTGATGCGCATCGATCTTCTGGAACAGTTGGGCATGCCCTCCCTGTTGAGCGCCTTTCCGGCTGTGAAAGCCTGGTCCCAGAGCCTGTTGTCAAGAAGCAGTGTACAACAATCCGTTGTGGATAACTTTCGGGACTTATCCGTCGAAAGCCTGAGAAAAAGTGACAGTCACCTGAGCCACCTGCTGAATCTATGAACGACCATAATGCCCCGGAAACATTGAAGCAGTGGGAAAACCGCATTGTTTCCTATCTTCAGGCCCTGGAGCATCATACCGATGATGCTTCCCATGATTTTCATCACTTTCAGCGGGTGTGGAAGACCGCCCGGCAGATTCTGGATCAGGAGTCCCCAGAGGCTAACTGGTTGGTGGTGCTGACTGCCTGTTATTTTCATGACATTGTCGTGTTGCCCAAGGACCACCCCCGCCGTTGTGAAGCCTCTACCCTGGCGGCAGAAAAAACCCGAAGCTGCCTGCAGGAGATGAATTTTCCCGGAGAGCTGGTTGACGATGTCTGCCACGCGGTTCAATGCCACAGCTATTCCGCTGGAATTCCCCCGCAAACCCTGGAGGCAAAAATTGTGCAGGATGCTGACCGAATGGAAGCTTTGGGCGCCATAGGCCTGGCCAGGGTGTTTTACACCGGCGGGCTGCTGCGGCAGAAACTGTTTGATCCGGAGGACCCCATGGCCGAAGACCGGGATCTGGATGACCGCCATTTTTCCCTGGACCATTTTCAGCTCAAATTGCTGAAGCTTGCCGGGACCATGCAGACGCCGGCGGGTCGTGCCATGGCAGAGCGGAATACGGATTACCTCCGGGATTTTATCCACAAGCTGCAGAAGGAGCTTGAAGGGGATTATTCCTGAGCGTAAAAAAGTGATGGCCGTCAAAAGGGGGGGCTTTTTTTCCTGAGACGTTCTGCCAGGCTTCAATATCCATTCATTCAGCAATATACTCCCAAGCTCTTGTCGGAGTGCGATAGCTGAGATCGCCGGTTTCTGGTTCCTGACTGAGAGAACCAGAGGCTGGCAAATCCGTAGAACCTGCCCGGGGTAATACCTGCGAAGGGAACAAGAGAATACCTGAACAACCGGTTGATCCTTATAAGATGGGACGGGGTAAGAAGCGTCTCCGGGATTAACGGTTCGTCCTGACGCTCTTATTGCTAGCGACACCGGCAAGCCAACCTGACCAAAAGGTGATCCAATGGCTTGCGATAATCATCAAAACACCCCTCGAACCAGTACTCTGCCCAGGGGCAGCAGCGAACCAGAAGCTTCGATCAAGGCGCCTATTCCTGCCCGGGATCAGCTGCTGGAGGAAGCCTGCCGCCCGTTTCCTGCCTCCCGGAAGGTTTATATATCCGGCAATGGAAGGGGGATTCATGTGGGCATGCGGGAAATCACCCTGGGGCAACGCCGGGGGGAGTACAGTAAAGCGGATGGGGAAACCTCTATCCGGGTTTATGACACCTCAGGCCCTTATACCGACCCGCAGTTTCAGCCTGATTTGCTGAAAGGTCTGGAGCCTTTACGTTCCGACTGGATTAATGAACGAAGCGACACCGAGCAGCTGAAGGCCCACTCTTCCAGTTATGCCTGTAAACGGAAAGGGGATATTCAGCTGGAACCCTTTCGCTTCCAGTATTCACGGGCGGTCCGTCAGGCCCGGCCCGGTAAAAATGTAACCCAGTTGCACTATGCCCGTCAGGGCATTATTACTCCGGAAATGGAATACATTGCCCTTCGTGAGAGCATGGGGCGGACGGAAGGAGAGGTGATCACTGCGGAGTTTGTGCGTCGGGAGGTAGCAGAAGGGCGCGCGGTGATTCCGTCCAATATCAACCATCCTGAAGCGGAACCGATGATCATTGGCCGGAACTTCCTGGTGAAAGTAAATGCCAATATCGGTAACTCGCCAGTGACGTCTACCATTGAAGAGGAAGTGGAAAAGCTGCTTTGGGCTACCCGCTGGGGGGCCGATACCGTGATGGATTTATCCACAGGCCGGAACATTCATGAAACCCGGGAGTGGATTCTCCGCAACTCTCCCGTGCCCATTGGCACCGTGCCTATTTATCAGGCTCTGGAAAAGGTGCAGGGTAAGGTGGCAGACCTGAGCTGGGAGGTGATGAGAGATACCCTGATTGAACAGGCGGAGCAGGGGGTGGACTACTTCACCATCCATGCCGCCACTCTCCGGAATCATGTGAAACTCACCCGGGACCGGGTGACGGGTATTGTTTCCCGGGGCGGAGGAACCCTTGGTCAGTGGTGTGAGATTCACAACCGGGAAAACTTTCTCTATGAGCATTTTGATGAGATTTGTGACATTTGCCAGCGCTATGATGTCACTCTGTCCCTGGGGGATGGCCTGAGGCCGGGTTCCGTGGCCGATGCCAATGATGCGGCCCAGTTTGCCGAGCTGGAAACCCTTGGGGAATTGACGCTTAAAGCCTGGCAGCACGATGTGCAGGTGATTATTGAAGGGCCGGGCCATATTCCCATGCACCTGATCAAAGAGAATATGGATAAACAGCTGGAGTACTGCCATGAAGCGCCTTTCTATACCCTTGGGCCATTGACCACCGATATTGCACCGGGCTATGACCACATCACATCAGGCATCGGGGCGGCCATGATCGGCTGGTATGGTTGTGCAATGCTTTGCTATGTAACGCCCAAAGAACACCTGGGACTGCCCAACCGGGAAGATGTCAAACAGGGGCTGATCGCTTACAAAATCGCCGCCCATGCAGCGGATCTGGCCAAATGCCATCCCGGAGCCCGGTTAAGGGATGATGCATTGTCCAGGGCCCGGTTTGAGTTCCGCTGGGAGGACCAGTTCAACCTGGCCCTGGATCCGGAAACCGCCAAAGCCTATCACGATGAAACCCTGCCCCAGGACGGGGCCAAGGATGCCGGGTTCTGCTCCATGTGTGGTCCGGACTTTTGCCCGATGCGCATGACCCATGATGTCCGGGAGCTTGAAGCCACTTCCTGAGCCTATTGGTGCATTATCAGCATTGGCTACAACGGTGGTGTTTTGGCTGGAAGTCAATAACGCCACCCCGGCCCGTCTCAATGTCACAGCAGCGGGTGAAGTGATCCCGTAATAGGGCCCGGCCCCGTTGCAGTCGGCTTTTGGCTCCGGACAGGGACAGGCCCAGTTGTTCCGCCACCTGTTTTTGGCTCAACCCTTCCAGTTCGGCCATCTGTAACGGCTGCCGGTATTTTTCTGGCAGCTCTTCCATCAGAGGCTGCAGGCAGAGAGCCAATGACTGATGCGCCTTTTCTGCTTCATCGGTTTCTGGGGCGGCCAGGAACTCAGGCAATTCATCCTCAGGTTTCTGTTTACGGAAATGGTCCATGATCACGTTATGGGCAATCCGGTAAAGCCAGGCACCGATGCTCTGTTCAGACTTCAGTTGTTTCAGCTGGGTATGGGCCTTGATATACACATCCTGTAACAGATCTTCCACCAGTGCCTGATCATCAACCTGCCGGGCGATGTAGTGTTTTAAACGGGTCTTGTGATCTTGCCAGTGAGCTTCCATGGTTGTCTCAGAAGAAAAAACAGAAAGAGTGACATTTAAACGTCAGTGAATGAGCATTGGCAATGCATGAAATAATTGAATGGGCAAATATAAAGGCAGGTATAAGAGGGCACTGCTGTTCCTTCAAGAGTGCCCACACTCTCCTCTTTAGAATTCATACTCCACATGAATCCGGGCATTGTGATAGCGGAAATCACCGTTCCAGTTGTAACGATAGGTGGCGCCGACGGTAAATTGATCCAACCGGTAAGAGGCTCCGACACCGGCCAGGACTCGGTTTTTCTCAATCTCTGCGCCTTTGACGGTGGTCCACAGGTCACCCACATTGACCAGGCGGTACTGAGTTTCAGGGCGGTCATCCTTGAAGTTGTGGTAGCCCTCCAGCTGTACAAAGGGTTGCAGTGAGCCTTTATTAATGGGGATCTCCGTCACTGCCTTGAAGCCGGCTCCCAGTTCAACTACATCCTGTTCAAACTCCTTGACCTCCTGAGCCAGGATATCCGGTCCGTCCTCCCTGTAACCATCCTGTTTGAATCGGGTGTAGTTCAGTTTGACTTCGGGGCGTATGTAAACAGAGTTGTTTAACGGGCAATCCACCCCGGCGCTGGCTTTGGCACCCCAGGTGGTGTGTTTAACGTCTTTGGCCGTATAGTGTTTGGCATCCGCCGTTCTTTCCAGGTCGCCTTTTCCTGCGCCGTAGTTGACCGTGGCATTAATAAAGCTGATGCCTTTGCTCCACTGGGCGTAGAGACCACCCTGATATCGATCGGACTTGATGGTCTGGCTGATTTCCTTGCTGTTCAGCCGGGATTTGGCGTAGGCACCGGTGATGCCCAGAACGAACTGGTCATCAAGAGTGGTGTCGAAGCCCAGGATCACGCCATCGATTTTACTGTCAAATCCCAGGGCGTCACTGGTGGTGTAACGATCCCCTTGGTTATGCATGTATTGGAGCCACATGGTGGGGGCATGCATCATGGCGTCGCCGGTGCTGACACCTGCCAGGCTTTTGTCCAGATAATCCATTCGGTAAAGGCGGTCATCAATGGCGTTAACGGTATCCTGATGGAAGACCCGGGCATCGCTGGTGACGCCATTTAGGAGCAGGCCTGGTGTGTTTTCATTGGCCAGAACGGTGAGTTGCTGTTGATTTTTACCGGTGATGGTGGCCAGCAGTTTATCTCCGGTATCCTTGTCATCCGCTTTATGTCCGGCTTCAGCAAGGTGGGTAATACTGTCGGCCTGAGTGTCTGAAAGCCCGCTCTCTTTCAGGGTCTTTTTCAGGGCAGCCAAGGAGTCGATGGAGGTGCTGTCATCAGTGCCCTGGTCGGGCTTGTCCGGTGTGCCGCTGCTGTCGTCGCTTGTGTCGGGTTTATCTGGAGTATCAGGTTTGTCAGGAACGTCTGGGGTATCTGGAACGTCAGGTGTGTCGGGGTTGCTTCCACAGCTGGTACCTCCGGACCCGGAGGCTCCGGTATGGAATTTAAGGCAGTAAATGTCCCGGTCCGGAATACTGGTTCTATCAAGAACACCGGTAACACCCAACACCGGAGAGTCAAAAACAGGGGTACCGAACTCTCCGGTGATTTTATCAGCATTCACCACCCGGAATTGCAGTGGCTTGTTATCAAGGGCCGCTCGGAGCGCCTGGGGTCCGATATTTTTGGTGTCGACAAAGCGGCCATGTATCGCATTATTTCCTTTCAGGGTCAGGCCTTTTTCAACCCGGAGAAAGGCGACCTCTTTGTTAACATCGTCTTTCGACAGGGGTGCCAGCTCAATACCGGCACCACTCTCCAGTGTGAGTCCCTGATTGGCCACCACCGGTGAGGTCTTCAGCCCGGTGTTTTTATGAAGTACCGGTTTTCCCGTGGCCGTGATCCGGGCAGGGCTGTCAAACTGAACCGGTTTCAGTTTGGTTTGGGTTGATTGCTGGGTGTTACTGGTCCATAGGGGCAGTGTCCGTTGTGAGGGCTTCAGGTTAACAGCCCCATCTATGGTAATGGACGCTACCCCGGTAATAATACCTCCTTCGTGGGTGCCGGAGGTCAGGGTAACGGTTGAAACTCTGGGGTCTTTCTTAATACCTTTTAACATGCCCTGAAAGGTGCCTCCAGCCAGTTTGAAGCTCTGGAAGTTACCCAGGTTATGTACCAGTGTGCCTTCGGAAACCGTCAGTTGCGCGGTTTCAGCCATTTTCAGGGTATCAGGATAGGAAAGTACCTTCTTGCCGTCGACGGTGGTGGTTGTGGGCTCTGGTTCTGAGAGCATGGACACCAGGGAGTTGGCTCCAGTCATGGTCATTGATTTCACAGGAACGTTGCCGTTGGTTCCCCACCACTGAGCACCATCTGAGACAAATACTTCCTCAATACTGTCGATTCTGGCAAGTACTTTGGATTGGCTGCCATGAATAAAGAGCCGGTTACCCACCACTTCATTCAGTTTTGTCTGAGGATTATAGTCTTTCAACTGAAGGCCTTTGATATGGGTCATTCCCGGGCGTTCGTAAACCGTATTGCCAGCCTTGTAACGCACTACTGATTGAACCGGAGAGTTGTCAATGACAATGGTTTCCCCGTTGAGGCCGCCATAGGTGCTGTAGCCAGGAAAGTAGGTAGGTTCTTTTACTTCTGAGGTGACTGTATTTTTAAAGGCGGTAACGGAGGAATTCTTTATGTCCAGCCTGATCGTACCGGCATTGCCCCCGGAAGGCTGAGCTGAAGGAACGCCTGTTCTAATACCGCTTCCCAGGGATGGGCCTCCCTGAGGTTCGATTTTCAGGTTACTGTCCTTCACTGTGATGTAGTAAAAATTAATGGCATAGAGGGCGGACTCTTTTGAGCCATCAATCACCAGCGTTGGCTTTTGAAAATATAAAACACCGTTTTTAAAAATGGCATTGGCTGGGTCTTCTGGCGGGACATGTCCGGTCACCTTGGCGTATTTGGGATCTGTAGCAAAAACCGAGCCCTCCCGGGCAACCGACGCGCCTTTATCAATGGTGATATACACAGCGGTTAGTTGTGGTCCAGCGGTAGTTAAAAACGCTTTTGCACCGTCCGTCACCAGCACTTTTCCGATCTGAGTGGTGCCGCCCATGCTCCATTGGTTAAACGTCATGCTGGAACTTTGTCCTGTTAAGACAAATTCGCCACTGGCTTGTGTTTTGGGGCCCGGAAAATTGGGGCGTACACCGGTAATAATCGAGGCTGGACCATTGGTGCCTGAGAGCTGCAGCATCGGGTTTTTAAAATCCAGGACATGCTGGCCATTATGATCCCCAATTGAGGTAGACGGTACTAGTTTGAAAAGAGCGGGAAACCCTTTCTCCCCTTTAATATCTGCTTCCAGGTTCAAGCTCTCAAGCTTCAGGTTAGGGACAGGTTTGCTGGTATCCGGTTGATTTGGTTGCCCGTCTTTGGGCTGAAAAACCATTTTTGACAGCTCTTCCGGTGTTTTGCTGATGATTTGATCCTGGGTCAGTGTTGTGGGGCTAGCAGTATTAAAAGTGTGTTGGTATGGGGGCGGATCATCCTTTCTCAGGGGTGGGGGCTCCACCGTTAAAGGTGCTGCATTAATGGCCTGGCAGAAGAATGCCAGGGCTGATAGAGGAAACAGAGCAGAATTTGGTCGTGTACGATTGAAGGAAACCATTTATACAACTCCGGATTTCCATGAGGTGGAAGTGGTTTAGTGAAATGGCTTGAACCACATTAGGAACAGACGTCAGTGTAGACGGGCTTTGATAAACGGCCAGTTTTGTATAAAAAGGACTGTGCTGAGCTTTGATAGGAAAAGGTGGCTTTTACAGGTTAAGAGTTGCTGTGCAAAATAAATAAAGCCTGCTCATGAAAACGGGATCCTTTTGCAGAACAACAGACGGCTATCAATAAAGATAGCCGTCAGAACCGATAAATGGTTTTGAAAAGAATTCAGAGTACCTGTTCCAGGCAGTTAATCAGCTGTCTTGTCTGGGGTTCGTCGCCGATAGTGATTCTCAGCCCCTTGCGACCATCGCTGTCTGCCTTGGGGCGAACCAGAATGCCGTTCTGTCTCAAATGCTGCTCAACGGTATCGGCATTTTTGGGAAACACCCATAGGAAGTTGGCGACACTGGGCCAGTAATCAATGGCTTTCTGTTTTAAAAATGCCTCGAGAATGGGCTTGGATTGCTCCATGACTTCTTTGACGTACCGGTGGGTGTATTGTGGGTCATCCAGTGCGGCACTGATGGCAACTGCGGCGAACTGATTGACATCATAGGGCCCGCGAATGTTCAACAGAGCCTTAATATTGTCCGGATGGCTGATAATGTAGCCCAGGCGAATAGACGGCAGTCCCCAGGTTTTTGAAAAGGTGCGGGTAATCACCAGGTTGGGGTATTCCATGACGGCATCGGTGACGGTAGAGCGGGTGTATTCAAAATAACATTCATCGACCAGTACCACAGCCCCGGGTGCCGACTTCGCTATGGCAAGAATATCCTTACGATGAACAGTGGTTCCGCTGGGGTTGTTGGGGTTGGCAATCACAATCAGTCGGGTTGCCGGGTTGATGGCTTCAAGTACTTTATTTATTGGAAATCCCGTGGACTGGGAGTACTGCGGCTCAATGACGTTCAGGTTTTCTACCTGGGCACACTGGTGGTACATGGCAAAGGTGGGGCCGGGAATAATCGCTTCGTCCCCTTCTGTACAGGCTGCCCGGACAATCAGATCAATGCCCTGGTCTGAGCCGTTGGTGATCATTACCTGGGGCTCGTTAACCTGACAGTATCCGGCAATTTTCTCTGTCAGGTTGCCATAGCAGGGGTAAGTCTGCAGCCGGTCACTGTTGATATAGTCGATCAGGGCCTGCTTTACTTTCCCGCTGACCGGGAGGGTGCGCTCATTGAAATCCAGCAGAAGGTGCTTATGAGGATCCCGCCCTTCCAAGGGGGGCTGGTAGGCTCCCATCTGAACAATGTGGGATTTGAAGATACTCATGATGCAACCCTGTTCTGGTTCTGTTATCTGGGATACGCCAGTATATGCACTGTGTTTGCGGGAATCCACAGAGGGATACAGTTGGTCTAGCCTGTTTGAAGCACTACTTTTTGAAAGGCGAGTCTTCTGAATATTCGGGTTTTCCTTCAGGCTCTTCTGCTCACATTGTTACTGACTGCCTGTATGTCAGATTTTGAGCAGCGCCAGCCAGTTCTGGATGACTGTCCATGGACGGTTGGCTTTCCAGGCGCGCCTTCTGTCGAACTTCTTCTGGATGGCAGGGTGGTGCGAAAGCAAAGGGCCAGTCTGTCCTCTGACAACCGCATTTTCCGGGCATCCTGTACGCTATGGAAAAAAGGCGGTCATAAAGAAACCGATAAGCGTTGGATACAAAGGGTTCAGCGAGCGCTGCAGATTACCCTTCTGGATATTGAACAAAGCCAGGTGAAGGGGTATTCCGTAGTCAGGCTGAAAGCCAGTCACCGGTGCCCGGGAGTGGCGTGTTCCCACTATTGGGTTCACTCATACTTCGATGGGCGTTCCCGTTTGATGCTGCTTTACCGGGGCAGGTCATCAGCACTGGATCGTCAGGGAAAAGCGTTTCTTGGGTCTGTGCGCGACCGCCCCGAAAGCCCGATCAACAGTGATTCCCGTGGAGGTGATTCCGGGCTTCACTGAAAGCAGGATGAAAGCAAGATATAGTACCCCGCTCAATGCAAGGTGAATGCTTCATGGAACAATTACTGAAACTGCTGGCGGATGGAGGTTTTCATTCCGGAGAGGCGCTGGGTAATGCCCTTGGTGTATCCCGGGCGGCGGTCTGGAAAAAACTGAAAGCGCTTGAAGAACTTGGGCTTCAGCTGGATTCAGTGCGTGGAAAGGGTTATCGCCTGCACCCGGGGATTGAGCTGCTTGACCGGCAAGTCATTCTTGACGGTCTTGAACCGGCCGTTAAAGACCAGGTTGAAGTGGATACCTGCCTGCAGACCGCTTCGACAATGGACAGGGTCAGAGAGCTTTCAGCGGGCAGGTATAAACAGCTTTCCGCCGCTTCTCCCCAGTCCGGGCATATGTTGAGCGATAAAAAAGTGTTCTGTGTGACCGAGTATCAGTCCTGCGGACGTGGTCGCCGGGGCAGAACCTGGAGTAACCCTTTTGGGTCCACCATCTGTCTTTCGCTGCGCTGGCCATTCAGTGAAGGCATGGCTTCACTGGAGGGGCTGAGCCTGGCCGTTGGCCTGGCGGTGCTTCAGGCCCTGGAGGCATGTGGAGCGGATGGTTTGAAACTGAAGTGGCCCAATGATGTGCTCTGGGAAGCCCCTGATGGTTTTCGAAAGCTCAGTGGTATCCTACTTGAGGTTTACGGAGACCCTACGGGTGACTGTGAGGTGGTGATTGGGGTCGGGGTCAATATTGCCCTTAGCCAACAGCAACTGGCCGCCATTGGTCAGCCTGCCACGGATATGTTACGTGTCTGCGGGCAGGCTGCAGGGCGGAATGCGGTCGTCAGTTCATTGGTGAATACCCTCTGTTATACCCTGAATCGCTTCAGCGAGGGGGGATTTGCCCTGTTTCGTGATGAGTGGATTCGCCATGATGCCTTTTTGGGGCAGGAGGTAGCGCTGGATGCTTCGGGGCGGAAAGTATCAGGGCGTGCCTGCGGGGTAAATTCTCAGGGGGGGCTGTTGCTGGAAACCCCAGAGGGTATGATGACTTTTAACGGCGGAGAGGTGTCGTTAAGGGCGGGTAGAAAGATCGAAGGCAGTGGTCAGAGAGAACATGAAAATCCTGGAATTTGATGCAGGGAACAGTCGGTTAAAGTGGCGTTTGGTCAGTGAAAAACAGGTCATGGCCAGGGGGCACCTGGTTAACAGCGACAGCTGGCTGAGACAGTTGCCGCTGCTGTTGGATCAGCTGGGGGAAATCGATGGGGCAAGGGCGTCCGTGGTTTCCGGCAGCGAGCGTTATGATGTGCTTAGCACAGTGATTCACCAGTGCCGGGGGATGGACTTGTTGCAGGCAAAGGTACAGCCTTGCTGGCAGGGGGTGAAGGTGGCCTATGAGGACCCGTCCCTGCTTGGGGTTGACCGATGGCTGGCCATGCTGGGGGCTCACCATCAGGAGCCTGGCAGGAACAAGGTCATTGTTGACTGCGGCACCGCGATTACCATTGATTTAGTGGATCAGCAGGGAGTGCATCATGGCGGTTATATCATTCCAGGGATCACCCTGATGAAAACGGCCCTGAAAGCCAATACTGCCAATCTGGATCTGGTCCAGCAATTGCCTGAATCCACAGGACCCGGGAGGAACCGCTCAGAATGTATAAACCAGGGGGTTCTGGCGATGGTGGTGGCCATGATCAATGCTCAGTTGAATCACTATTCAGATTCTGTCGTTTATGTCACAGGAGGAGATGGTTGCCTGCTGGAACCTTTTGTTGATGCTCAATGCCGGCTAATCCCGGAGCTGGTGATGGATGGGCTGGCGCTGGCTTTTGAAGGCTTTGAAGAGAGCCATTTGGGGAGAGCCAATGCGCTGGGTTGCTCTTAGTCTGGTTTTGCTCAATGTGGGGTATTTTGCCTGGGGCATGTTTCAGCAGTCCCGGATGAGTTACCACACCCAGGTGGATAGCGGTGTGCCCCGTGAGGAGGCAGGCAGGCGCCTGGAGCTTTTTTCTGAGCGTCAGCAGGCTCAACCCTCCCATCAAGCCGTTATTGCAGAATCATCACCTCCAGCGCCGGTTTCAGATGAGGACGCTCAGTGCCTTTTTCTGGGGCCCTTCGCCAGTGCCGACCAAGCGGACCAGCTGCAACAGAGACTGTTTGCCATTGGAGTCAGTAGCCGGGAGAGGGCAGACGAAAATGACCAGCAGTCTGACTATTGGGTACACATTCCGCCACTGCCAAGCCGGGATGCGGCTATCCGGCAGCTGCGGGAGTTGCAGGCGCAGAAAATTGACAGTTTTGTCATTACCCAGGGAGAGCTGGCTAACGGCATTTCTCTTGGGTTGTTTAGCCGCAAAGAGTCGGCGACAACCGTAAGCCGTCGTTTAATGGAAGCGGGTTATCCGGTGGCCATTAAGTCGCTGCCAAAAGCCCCTGAAAAGTGGTGGCTTGAACTGAGTGATAAGGAAGAAGGAAAACTGAATGAGCGTTTCTGGGGAGAAGTGGCTCATCAGCATCCGGGTCTGAAAAAACTAAAAAAGAGCTGCAAAAGCATTGCATCAGCCGAGGAGTTTCTCTAGTATACGCCTCGCTGCTCAGGGAGTCAGTCAACGAAACCAGACGAAAGTCTAGCGAGATGCCGGTCAGGCAAGTCCAGTTAATCGGGTTTGTTTTGAGGGTGTTTGGAGTGAAGGTTTCCGGTCGGAAAAGGCTGACTTGACATTAAATGCTTCCTGAATACAATAGCGCAGCACCTGGTGGGGTTCCCGAGCGGCCAAAGGGATCAGACTGTAAATCTGACGCGAAAGCTTCGCTGGTTCGAATCCAGCCCCCACCACCAGATTTTGTCGTAAATCTCCAGATGTTGAATGGGGGTTATGAGTGAAAGTTGCTCGCTCTGCGGTCAGGTGGTTTGCTGGCGCGAGTCGATTTGCTTTTGCGGGTATAGTTCAACGGTAGAACCTCAGCCTTCCAAGCTGATGATGCGGGTTCGATTCCCGCTACCCGCTCCAGTTCCAGTGTTTTGCTCTTATAGCTCAGTTGGTAGAGCGCATCCTTGGTAAGGATGAGGTCACCGGTTCAAATCCGGTTAAGAGCTCCATTATTTCAAAGAGGCTTTTGTCTCTTTTTTTAACTCTGCTCTCGGGCGGGGTTAAAGTGAATAACAAGACTTTTCAGGCGGGCTGAAGCAGATTATAATCGGTCTGCCCTGTATCAGAGCTTGGAAAAGCAGCAAGTTACAGGCCAGTAGTTCAATTGGTAGAGCACCGGTCTCCAAAACCGGGGGTTGGGGGTTCGATTCCCTCCTGGCCTGCCATTCCGAAGATTAAGTCCTTCCTCTCGAGAGCCTGGCTCTTGGGAGGTTTGCTCTTAGATGAGAGTTTAAATAGAGATATTCAAGCTGATGAGTGGAAATTCTGATAGTGCGGCTTCGGGTCGTCTGGATGGTCTGAAATGGGCCTTCGTGGCGATTCTGGTCGCTGCCGGTGTTTACGGGAATTCTTATTTTTCTGCTGAATCCCTTTTGCTCAGGGTGGTTATCCTGCTTGCTGTTGCTGCGGTAGCTGGTTTTATTGCTCTGCAGACAGTCAAGGGTGGTGCCTTCTGGACGCTGCTGAAAGAAGCCAAGACTGAGATTCGCAAGGTTGTCTGGCCGACTCGTCAGGAAACGGTGCAGACCACGCTTATTGTAGTGGCGGTAGTACTGTTGATGGGGCTCATTTTGTGGGGGCTAGATTCTCTGCTAGGCTGGATGATCAGTAGCCTGATTTGATAGGGACAGGACATGGCGAAACGTTGGTATGTGGTTCATGCCTACTCTGGATACGAGAAGCAGGTGATGCGTTCGCTGAATGAGCGTGTTCAGCGTCTCGGTATGGAAGAGTATTTTGGCGAGATTCTGGTGCCTACCGAGGAAGTGGTAGAGATTAAAAATGGCCAGAAGCGCAAAAGTGAGCGCAAATTCTTCCCTGGCTACGTGTTAGTCCAGATGGAAATGAATGAAGACTCCTGGCATCTTATTAAAGATACGCCCAGGGTGATGGGCTTCATTGGTGGTACGGCGGATAAGCCGGCACCCATCACCGAAAAAGAAGCGGATGCCATCCTTCGTCGCGTGCATGAAGGTGCAGAAGCTCCGAAGCCTAAGACTCTGTTTGAGCCAGGTGAGATGGTTCGGGTTATTGAAGGGCCGTTTGCTGACTTCAATGGCGTGGTCGAAGGTGTGAATTACGAGAAAAGCCGTCTTCAGGTTGCGGTGATGATCTTTGGTCGCTCAACGCCCGTTGAGCTTGAGTTTGGTCAGGTCGAAAAAGTCTGAATTTGAAGGCTTGAAAGAAAGCCCCGTGGTGCTGGATGGTGTTTTGATCTGGTCGCCGGGGTTTTTATTTGGGTTTCAAAAAAAGAGTGTATCGGTGCTGGCGGTTTCTGAATGAATTCGGTAGACTGTCGCGCTTTGTTTGCGGGTAGCCGTGGATTTTGAGTCTGAAATTGTCGGGCTTGGATGAGGCTGTGACCCTATAGAGGTTGAAAATGGCTAAGAAAGTTGAAGCTTATATTAAGCTGCAAGTGCCTGCCGGTCAGGCGAACCCTTCACCACCCGTAGGCCCGGCTCTGGGTCAGCACGGTGTGAACATCATGGAATTCTGTAAGGCATTCAACGCCAGCACCCAGAAAATGGATGCCGGTATGCCGATTCCTGTCATTATCACTGTTTACAGTGATCGCAGCTTTACCTTCGAAACCAAGACTCCGCCAGCATCCGTTCTTCTGAAGAAGACGCTGAAGCTGAAGAAAGGATCTGGGCGTCCGAACACTGAAAAGGTCGGTACGGTTACCCGTGAGCAGCTGCTGGAAGTTGCCAAGGTAAAAGAACCTGATCTGACGGCTGCTGACGAAGATGCAGCTATCCGTACGATTGCTGGTTCCGCTCGCTCCATGGGTCTCAATGTGGAGGGCGTAGAATAATGGCTAAGCTGTCCAAACGTGCAAAACTGATTGCCGAAAAAGTAGACTCTGCCAAGGCGTACTCTTTTGAAGAGGCTGCCAAGCTCCTGAAGGAAGTGTCCAGCGTCAAGTTCAAGGAAACTGTTGAAGTTGCCGTGAACCTGGGTGTGGATCCTCGTAAATCAGACCAGGTAGTGCGTGGTTCTACTGTTCTGCCAAATGGTACTGGTAAAGACGTGCGTGTGGCTGTCTTTACTCAGGGCGCCAATGCTGAAGCTGCCAAAGAGGCAGGCGCTGAGATTGTCGGTATGGATGATCTGGCTGCTCAGGTTAAGGCGGGTGATCTGAACTTTGACGTGGTTATCGCTTCTCCTGATGCCATGCGTGTAGTGGGTCAGCTGGGTCAGATCCTGGGTCCTCGTGGCCTGATGCCTAACCCTAAAGTGGGTACTGTAACCCCGAATGTTGCTGATGCGGTTAAAAACGCCAAGGCGGGTCAGGTACGTTTCCGTACTGACAAGAACGGTATCGTTCATGCAGGTGTCGGCAAAATTGATTTTGAAGCGGACTCCCTGAAGCAGAACATTGAAGCTCTGCTGGCTGATCTGAAGAAGCTGAAGCCTTCTTCCAGCAAGGGTGTCTACATGAAGAAGGTTACCCTGTCCTCCACAATGGGACCGGGCCTGACCATCGACATGGCTTCTCTCTCTGCTTAAGCAGAGCTTGATAAAGAGATGATCTGGGTCTGAGTGCGAATCATTCGGGCCCATGACCGGGGTGTTTATCCTGGTCACCAGGAACTTTGGGGTCCCTGCTTGTGGCGGGGGTCGTCAAAGATCGCAGGTGTCTGAGGTTGTTCCTGTTTCGACAGGGTTCGTTTGTACTCCTTATACCTTTATTAAAAGGTGATTGAGGAAGGCGGACAAAAAACGGATGGCTTAATTTCCTGCGTAGACGGTGAGATTCAAGCAGCTGTTATTAGTAACAGTCTGCCACATGGACCCTTCACCGTATTGTAAGTGTTCGGCGCTTTTTTTCTGAAGCGGAAGCTTTGGTAAGGCGTCGGATGTAACTTCATATTTTTGGAGTAAAGCCCATGGCGTTAGGACTCGAAGACAAGAAGGCGATTGTCGCCGAAGTCAGCGAGGCTGCACAAAGCGCTCTGTCGGCTGTAATCGCGGACTACCGTGGTCTGACTGTTGGTCAAATGACCGCTCTGCGCAAGCAGGCTCGTGATGGTGGCGTATACCTCAAGGTTGTACGTAACACACTGGCCAGGCGTGCAGTTGAAGGCACTGAATTTGAGTGCCTGCAGGAAGCTCTGGTAGGCCCAACTGTGCTGGCCTTCTCCCAGGAAGATCCGGGTGCCGCTGCGCGCCTGATGAAGGATTTTGCCAAAGAGAATAAGGAGCTGGAAGTCAAGGCTCTGTCCATTTCCGGACAGCTGCTTGGTGCTGAACAGATTGATGTTCTGGCCAAGATGCCGACTCTGGACCAGGCTCGCGCGATGCTGATGAGCGTAATGATCGCACCTGTAACCAAGCTGGCGAGAACTCTGAACGAGTTCCCTGCAAGCATTACCCGTGTGATGGCAGCTGTTGCCGACGAGAAAAAGAAAGCCGCCTGATTTTTTATCTGGCTTTCTTGTTTAAACGAATTCCGGGGTTACCCCGCACAAGATTTTTGGAGATATAGACATGGCTCTGTCCAAAGAAGATATCCTGAATGCTATCGCTGAAATGTCTGTAATGGACGTTGTTGAACTGGTTGAAGCGATGGAAGAGAAGTTCGGCGTTTCTGCTGCTGCTGCCGTTGCTGCTGCTCCTGCTGCTGCTGGCGAAGCTGCTGCTGCTGAAGAGAAGACTGAGTTTGACGTTATCCTGACTGCCGCTGGTGACAAGAAGGTTAACGTAATCAAGGTTGTCCGTGCTGCTACTGGCCTGGGTCTGAAAGAAGCCAAGGCTGTTGTTGACGGTGCCCCAGCTCCTCTGAAGGAAGGCGCTACCAAGGAAGAAGCTGAAGAGCTGAAGAAGCAGCTGGAAGAAGCTGGCGCTTCCGTAGAAATCAAGTAATTTCTACCGATGCAGCTGACGCGTGGAAAACGCTCTGTCTTACTCTCCTGCTGACTCAGGAGGAGAGTGCTCTGAGAGCGAAAAGTTTTTCACTGCAAAAGCATTGCATAATCCCGAGTCTGTTGCATAATAGATTCAGGTGGCTGGTGCCTGAGAAGGCGCCGGCCTTTTTTCCGTTGTATGAGCTATATCGTCTGACCGCTATGTTTATCCCCTGAGTGTCTGTTGGCAGGTTCTGCTTTTCCCCGCTTTAGTCTTGAGAGACGTTGAAGATATTACGGGGCTAAGGGAGGTTTGCCTGTGTGATCAGAGCCTGGGTTGTGGCGGCGACAGGAAATTGTGGTGCTGGTCGGGTTTTCAAGTGGAATCAAGGTTCCATAAAAGCGATCTGGAGGATGGCTTCCTGTTTAAGGAGGTTGTTTTTGGTACCACTTCGCAGAGAGCTGTGAGATGATGGTTGATTACTGTGGGTGAACTGCGGAGATCCATCTCTAGTCAGAGGGTCGCAGTCGTCTGACATTCCCAGAAATGACGGGTTCTGTTTGCAGAGCCGGTGGGAATCAATCAGCCGGAACAACAACAGCTGAGCGCTGGAGATACGGTTTATCAAGTCTTTTCAAGGGCATGAAATAACGGCATTTCCAGATTACAAACCGCTTCCATTACAGCAGGTAATGAGAGCGGTATTGCTGTGAGTGTGTGGTAACAAAAAAATGGGTATGGATGTCTGTCCAGAGTGCTGGAAGTGTGCTGACCAGGCCAGGCGCTAAAGCTCATGCAACGGTTTCAGAGGGTTGAAGTGACCCTCAAGTGTCTACAACGACTATAGGGTGTCTGCAACGACCCTTTAATTGTCGAAAACTATTGGTTGGAAATAGGGAGCCACCCGCTCTCAAACAGACCTTAAATGGCCAGGCTATGCAGCCTGAGGCCAGTAAACAGGTAACCAAGCTGGGGAACGCTGATGGCATACTCGTATACAGAGAAAAAACGCATCCGCAAGGACTTCGGCAAGTTGCCGCATGTCATGAATGTGCCGTACCTGCTGGCGATTCAGCTTGATTCGTATCACAAGCTGTTGCAGTCAGGTAAAGAACCGGCCGCCAGGGAAGACATCGGGCTGCACGCAGCCTTCAAGTCCGTCTTTCCTATCGTAAGTTATTCCGGCAATGCGGCGCTTGAATATGTTAGCTACAGGCTGGGCACTCCTGCTTTTGATGTCAAGGAGTGTCAGCTCAGGGGCGTGACCTACGCAGTACCGCTGCGGGTCAAGGTACGCCTGATTATCTACGATAAAGATTCTGCCAACAAGGCAATCAAGGACATCAAGGAACAGGAAGTGTACATGGGCGAGATTCCGCTCATGACCGATAACGGTACCTTTGTTATTAATGGTACTGAACGGGTTATCGTTTCCCAGCTGCACCGTTCACCCGGTGTATTCTTCGATAACGACCGCGGTAAAACACACTCTTCCGGTAAGCTGCTCTACTCTGCCCGGGTAATCCCTTACCGTGGCTCCTGGCTGGATTTCGAATACGATCCAAAGGATCTGCTGTTTGTCCGGATTGACCGTCGCCGTAAACTGCCCGCCACCATTCTGCTGCGTGCACTGGGTCTGTCCAATGAAGAAATTCTGGAAAAATTCTTCGACTTCGTTGAATTCAAGGTGGGTGCTGAGAAAGTCAGCACCGAACTGGTTGCAGATCGCCTGCGGGGTGAGGCTGCCGGCTTTGATATCCATGACAACCAGGGCAATGTAGTAGTTGAGCAGGGGCGCCGAGTGACTGCCCGTCATATCCGCCAGCTGCAGAAAGCCAACATTGATCGTCTGGAAGCACCGGTTGACTATATCTACGGCCGGGTTCTGGCCAAGACCGTTGTGCACAAGAGCACTGGCGAGATCATTGTTGACTGCAACACTGAAATCACCCCGGAAGTTTATGAAAAGCTGCTGTCCGCAGGCATCAAGAGTGTCGAAACACTCTATGTTAATGAGCTGGATTGTGGTTCCTACATTTCCGATACCCTGCGCACAGATACCACCACCAACCGTCTGGAAGCCCTGGTTGAAATTTACCGGATGATGCGTCCCGGTGAGCCACCGACACAGGACGCCGCGGAAGCGCTGTTCCAGAACCTGTTCTTCTCAACAGAGCGTTACGACCTGTCTGCGGTTGGCCGTATGAAGTTCAACCGTCGTCTGGGCCGTGAAGAAGACACTGGCTCCGGTGTGCTGGACAACGACGACATTATTGATGTCCTCAGAATTCTGGTGGATATCCGTAACGGTAAAGGCGTCTGTGACGACATCGATCACCTGGGTAACCGTCGTGTGCGCTCCGTGGGTGAAATGGCTGAAAACCAGTTCCGCGTCGGTCTGGTCCGGGTTGAGCGTGCCGTCAAGGAGCGTTTGAGTCTGGCAGAGTCCGAAGGCCTGATGCCCCAGGATCTGATCAATGCCAAGCCGGTTGCTGCGGCCATCAAGGAATTCTTCGGTTCCAGCCAGCTGTCCCAGTTTATGGACCAGAACAACCCGCTGTCCGAGGTAACCCACAAGCGTCGTGTGTCTGCACTTGGCCCGGGTGGTCTTACCCGTGAGCGTGCAGGCTTCGAAGTGCGGGACGTACACCCGACCCACTACGGCCGTGTCTGCCCCATTGAAACGCCGGAAGGTCCAAACATCGGTCTGATTAACTCCCTGGCCACCTATGCGCGGACAAACCCCTACGGCTTCCTGGAGTCTCCCTACCGTAAAGTAGTGGATGGCAAGGTCACCGATGAAATCGACTACCTCTCTGCTATTGAGGAAGGCGAGTTTGTAATCGCCCAGGCGTCAGCCGCCATGGATGAGAACAACAACCTGTCTGAAGAACTGGTTAACGTTCGTCATCGCAATGAATTTACCCTGATGGGGCCGGAAAAAGTCCAGTACATGGACGTTTCCACCAAACAGGTGGTCTCTGTTGCGGCGTCCCTGATCCCCTTCCTGGAGCACGATGACGCGAACCGGGCTCTCATGGGATCGAACATGCAACGTCAGGCAGTACCCACCCTGCGGGCTGACAAGCCTCTGGTCGGTACCGGCATGGAGCGGAACGTGGCTTCTGACTCCGGTGTCTGTGTGGTTGCCAAGCGCGGTGGTATGGTCGATATGGTCGACGCTGCCCGTATTGTGGTCCGGGTCAATGACGATGAAGTCCAGCCAGGTGAAGCCGGTGTGGATATCTACAACCTGACCAAATACACCCGTTCCAACCAGAACACCTGTATTAACCAGCGCGCTCTGGTGCAGGCCGGTGACCCGATCGCTCGTGGCGATATCATGGCGGACGGTCCTTCTGTAGACATGGGTGAACTGGCTCTGGGTCAGAACATGCGTGTGGCCTTCATGCCCTGGAACGGCTACAACTTTGAGGATTCCATCCTTATTTCCGAGCGGGTGGTTCAGGAAGACCGATTCACTACGATCCACATTCAGGAACTGACCTGTGTGGCCCGTGACACCAAGCTGGGTTCAGAAGAAATTACTTCTGATATTCCCAACGTGGGTGAGTCTGCCCTGAACAAGCTGGACGAAGCCGGTATCGTTTACGTGGGTGCCGAAGTAGGTGCTGGCGATATCCTGGTGGGTAAGGTTACTCCAAAAGGTGAAACCCAGCTGACTCCTGAAGAGAAGCTGCTGCGCGCCATCTTTGGTGAAAAGGCTTCTGACGTAAAAGACACCTCCCTGCGTGTACCGACCAGCGTCAAGGGTACGGTTATTGATGTACAGGTGTTCACCCGCGACGGTGTCGACAAGGACTCCCGTGCCCTGTCCATTGAGAAAGCCCAGCTGGACGAGTACCGCAAGGACTTGAATGAAGAGTTCCGTGTAGTTGAGCAGGATACCTTCGCCCGTCTGCGTGAAGCCCTGCGTGATCAGCCGGTTGCCCGTGGCCCGGGTCTGTCCAAGGGTGATCTGGTTTCCGACGCCTTCCTGGATGGCCTTGAGCACGAACAGTGGTTCAAGCTCTCCATGGCAGAAGAAAGCCTGAATGAGATGCTGGACCTGTCCCGTGAACAGCTGAAAGAGCGTCGTGCCCAGCTGGATGAGCGCTTCGAGGACAAGAAGAAGAAGCTCCAGACCGGTGATGACATGGCGCCTGGCGTTCTGAAGATCGTCAAGGTCTACTTGGCCATCAAGCGTCGTATCCAGCCTGGTGACAAGATGGCGGGTCGTCACGGTAACAAGGGTGTTATCTCCATCATCATGCCGGTGGAAGACATGCCTCACGATGATGAGGGTAATCCGGTGGATGTGGTACTGAACCCTCTGGGTGTACCTTCGCGGATGAACGTTGGTCAGGTGCTGGAAACTCACCTGGGTGCCGCGGCTCGTGGCCTGGGCACCAAGATCAACCGGATGCTGGAAGCTCAGAAGAGCATGGCTGAGCTGCGCAAGTTCCTGGATGAAGTCTACAACGGCGTACCAGGACACCGTCCGGTTGAGCTGGATTCCTTCAGCGATGCTGAAGTGATGGAGCTGGCCCGCAACCTGCGCGGTGGTGTGCCCATGGCCACTTCTGTATTCGATGGTGCCAAGGAGGCGGAAATCAAGCGCCTGCTGCGCCTGGCGGATATGGATGACAGTGGTCAGGTGACTCTGTACGACGGTCGTACCGGCGATGCTTTTGAGCGCCCGGTAACCGTAGGCTATATGTACATGCTGAAGCTGAACCACCTGGTAGACGACAAGATGCATGCTCGTTCTACTGGTTCCTACTCTCTGGTCACCCAGCAGCCTCTGGGTGGTAAGGCCCAATTCGGTGGCCAGCGTTTCGGGGAGATGGAGGTCTGGGCACTGGAAGCTTACGGTGCTGCCTACACCTTGCAGGAAATGCTGACCGTCAAGTCCGATGACGTGGCTGGTCGTACCAAGATGTACAAGAACATCGTGGATGGCGACCACAGAATGGAAGCCGGAATGCCGGAATCCTTTAACGTACTGTTGAAGGAAATCCGCTCTCTGGGCATCGACATCGAACTGGATACCGAATAACGACGACGTGTGGCCAGGGCGTGTGATGTCTTGATTGTCTTTTGACACAGGCACCACGCCTTGCACCGCGAGGAGATACGATCTTGAAAGACTTATTGAATCTGCTCAAGACCCAGGGCCAGACGGACGAATTCGACGCTATTCGGATTGGCCTGGCATCGCCGGAGATGATCCGGTCCTGGTCTTACGGCGAAGTAAAAAAGCCGGAAACCATTAACTACCGTACGTTCAAGCCTGAGCGTGACGGACTGTTCTGCGCCAAAATCTTTGGTCCGGTCAAAGACTACGAGTGCCTGTGTGGTAAGTACAAGCGCCTTAAGCACCGTGGTGTCATTTGTGAAAAGTGTGGCGTTGAAGTAGCGCTGGCCAAGGTGCGTCGTGATCGCATGGGGCACATTGAGCTGGCCAGCCCGGTGGCTCACATCTGGTTCCTGAAGTCCCTGCCGTCCCGTATCGGCCTGCTGCTGGATATGACCCTGCGTGATATCGAGCGGGTACTGTACTTTGAGTCTTACGTAGTGGTTGACCCAGGCATGACCACGCTGGAAAAGAACCAGCTGCTGTCTGATGAACAGTACTACGAAGCGCTGGAAGAATTTGGTGATGACTTCGACGCCCGCATGGGTGCCGAGGCGGTCAAGGCGTTGCTGGCGGATATTGACCTGGAAGACGAGGTGAATACCCTGCGGGAAGAGATTCCCCAGACCAACTCCGAAACCAAACTGAAGAAGCTGAGCAAGCGACTCAAGCTGGTAGAAGCTTTCCATAATTCAGGCAACAACCCTGAGTGGATGATTCTCACCGTGCTGCCGGTTCTGCCGCCGGATCTGCGTCCGCTGGTTCCTCTGGACGGTGGCCGTTTCGCCACGTCTGACCTGAACGACCTGTACCGCCGGGTGATTAACCGTAACAACCGTCTGAAGCGTCTGCTTGACCTGAACGCGCCGGATATCATTGTCCGTAACGAAAAGCGGATGCTGCAGGAGTCCGTGGACGCGCTGCTGGACAACGGCCGTCGTGGACGTGCCATTACCGGCTCCAACAAGCGTCCTCTGAAATCCCTGGCTGACATGATCAAGGGTAAGCAGGGTCGTTTCCGTCAGAACCTGCTGGGTAAGCGGGTAGACTACTCCGGTCGTTCCGTAATCACCGTAGGTCCTACCCTGCGTCTGCATCAGTGCGGCCTGCCCAAGAAGATGGCGCTGGAACTGTTCAAGCCGTTTATTTTTGGCAAGCTGGAAGGTAAGGGCCTGGCCACTACCATCAAAGCCGCCAAGAAGATGGTTGAGCGTGAAACTCCGGAGGTCTGGGACGTTCTGGCGGATGTGATCCGCGAACACCCGGTTATGCTGAACCGGGCGCCAACCCTTCACCGTCTCGGTATCCAGGCTTTTGAGCCGGTACTGATTGAAGGTAAGGCCATCCAGCTGCACCCTCTGGTTTGTGCGGCTTACAACGCTGACTTTGACGGTGACCAGATGGCGGTGCACGTACCGCTGACCCTGGAAGCCCAGCTGGAAGCCCGTGCCTTGATGATGTCCACCAACAACATCCTGGCACCGGCCAACGGTGAGCCCATTATCGTACCTTCCCAGGACGTGGTACTGGGTCTGTACTACATCACCCGTGAGCGCATCAATGCCAAGGGTGAAGGTATGGCATTCGTTGATATCGACGAAGTCATGCGTGCCTACCGCACCAAGGCTGTGGATCTCCATGCCCGGGTGAAGGTACGAGTTCACGAGAAGTACCGTGACAACGACGGCGTAGAGCATGACAACAAGTTCCTGGCAGACACCACTGTTGGCCGGATGATGCTCTGGGATATCGTGCCTGAAGGCCTGCCATTCTCGCTGGTCAACCAGGCCATGAAGAAGAAGGCGATTTCCGGCCTGCTCAATGCCTGTTACCGGAATGTGGGTCTGAAAGAAACCGTTATCTTTGCGGACCAGATGATGTACATGGGCTTCAGTTACGCCACCATCTCCGGTACCTCCATCGGTGTAAACGATTTTGTTATCCCGGATGACAAGGGCCGTATCATTGATGACGCCAACGAAGAAGTGCGTGAGATTGAAAACCAGTTTGCTTCCGGTCTGGTTACCCAAGGCGAGAAGTACAACAAGGTCATCGACATCTGGTCCCGGGCCAACGAAATGCTGGCCAAGCGCATGATGGACAACCTGAAGTCCGACACCGTGATCAACCGTGAGGGTGATAAGGAAGAGCAGGAGTCCTTCAACAGTGTTTACATGATGGCGGACTCCGGCGCACGGGGTAGTGCTGCCCAGATTCGTCAGCTGGCCGGTATGCGTGGTCTGATGGCCAAGCCGGACGGTTCCATTATCGAAACCCCCATTACGGCGAACTTCCGTGAGGGTCTGAACGTACTGCAGTACTTCATCTCTACCCACGGTGCCCGTAAGGGTCTGGCGGATACCGCTCTGAAGACAGCGAACTCCGGTTACCTGACCCGTCGTCTGGTTGACGTGGCCCAGGATCTGGTGGTCACTGAAGACGACTGTGGCACTACCGAAGGCCTGCTGATGACACCGCACATTGAAGGCGGTGACGTGGTTGAGCCTCTGGGCGAGCGTATTCTCGGCCGTGTGGTGGCTGAAGACGTTCTCAAGCCAGGCAGCGACAGTGAAATTGCAGTGCCTGCAGGCACCCTGATCGACGAAATGTGGGTCAAGCGCCTGGAGACCCTCAATGTTGATGAGATGCGTGTACGCTCCCCCATCAGCTGTGAAACCCGTCACGGTATCTGCTCCAAGTGTTATGGTCGTGACCTCGGTCGCGGACACCTGGTGAACAAGGGTGAGGCTGTGGGTGTTATTGCGGCCCAGTCCATCGGTGAACCGGGCACCCAGTTGACCATGCGTACCTTCCACATCGGTGGTGCGGCTTCCAGAAACGCTGCAGCTGACAGTGTTACTGTGAAGAACAAGGGCTCTGTCCGTCTGCTGAACCTGAAGTTCGTTGAACGTAACGACAATACTCTGGTGGCGGTAAGCCGTTCCGGTCAGCTGGCGGTGGCCGATGAATTCGGTCGTGAGCGCGAGCGTTACAAGCTGCCTTACGGTGCTGTACTGTCCGTTAAGGACGATGACCAGATTGAGGCAGGCCAGACCGTTGCCAAGTGGGATCCGCACACTCACCCGATTGTGACCGAGACCTCCGGTACGGTTAAGTTCCTGGGAATGGAAGAAGGCATTACCGTCAAGACCCAGACCGATGAGCTGACCGGCCTGTCCAACACCGAAGTGATGGATCCAAAAGACCGTCCTTCTGCGGGCAAAGACGTACGTCCTGCTATTCAGTTGCTGGATGCCAATGGCAAGGAACTGAAGCTGCCGGGTACCGATGTACCTGCCCAGTACTTCCTGCCGGCTAACGCGCTGGTGAACCTGGTGGACGGTGCCAGTGTTGAGGTGGGTGATGTATTGGCCCGTATTCCTCAGCAGTCTTCCGGTAACCGGGACATCACCGGTGGTCTGCCCAGGGTGGCGGATCTCTTTGAAGCCCGTAAGCCGAAAGAGCACTCTATCCTGGCGGAGATTTCCGGAACCATCGGCTTTGGTAAGGAAACCAAGGGTAAGAAGCGTCTGGTGATCACCCCGACCGACGGTGGCGATCCTTATGAAGAGCTGATTCCGAAGTGGCGTCACCTCAACGTGTTTGAGGGTGAGCAGGTGACTCAGGGTGAAGTTATCTCTGACGGTCCTACTAACCCCCATGACGTGCTGCGTCTGCTGGGTGTCAGTGAGCTGGCTCGCTATATCGTTAACGAAATCCAGGATGTATACCGCCTCCAGGGTGTAAAGATTAACGATAAGCACATTGAGACTATTCTGCGTCAGATGCTGCGGAAGGTTGAGATCACCGATACCGGTGACACTACCTTTATCCGTGGTGATCAGGTTGAGTACAACCGCCTGCTGGAAGAGAACGATCGCGCTGACCGTGAAGACAAGTTCCCGGCCAAGTTTGAGCGGGTACTGCTGGGTATCACCAAGGCATCCCTGGCCACTGAGTCCTTCATCTCTGCGGCTTCCTTCCAGGAGACCACCCGTGTCCTGACCGAAGCGGCGGTGACCGGCAAGCGGGACTACCTGCGCGGCTTGAAGGAAAACGTGGTTGTGGGTCGTCTGATCCCTGCGGGTACCGGTCTGACTTACCATGCCGAGCGCCGTAAGGGTCGTGAAGAAGTTGAGTTTGAAGCACCGGCCAAAGTGTCTGCTTCTGAAGTCGAGCAGGCTCTGTCCGACGCTCTTAACTTTGGTGAAGTCTGATTCAGACTTTAATGGGGTATGTTTTTCACATGCCCCATTCATTGTGAGTTCGATGAAAGCTGCCTTCGGGCAGCTTTTTTTGTAGCCTTTTTTCCATGAAAAACAGTGTGCTTCTTCATTTATCGCAGCTGATGTTGGTGCACACTGTTTTTCTTTCGCTATGGGCATTTGTTGAACAAAAGGTGTAGGAACAATGCAGCGAATTGACCAGTTACTGGTGAGCCAGGGAAAGGTGTCGTCCCGCAGCAGGGCCCAGCGTTTGATTGCAGAAGGCCGTGTGCAGGTTCAAATGGGCGGTGGTTGGGAAGCGCCGAAAAAAGCCGGGCAGAAATATCCGGATGGGGTAGAGATTAAAGTGGAGCTGGACGCAGCAGATCGCTTTGTCTCAAGAGGTGGGATGAAACTTGCTGGTGCACTTTCGGTTTCCAGTCTGGATATCACGAACCATGAAGTGATTGATGTTGGGCAGTCTACCGGTGGTTTCACTGATTGTGCTCTGCAGTCCGGTGCCGCCAAGGTGGTGGGGATTGAAGTGGGCCATGACCAGCTGGTGGACTCTCTTCGAGGGGATGGCCGGGTGGTTTGTCTGGAAGGGATGAACGCCCGGGAATTGCCTTTGTCTCTCCTGGAATACACGACCGGTGGGGGTGGTTTTGATTTGGCGGTGATGGATGTGTCGTTTATTTCCCAGACCAAAATCCTGCCATCGCTGGCACCACTGCTGAAACCGGGTGGTCAGCTTCTGAGCCTGGTTAAGCCCCAGTTTGAAGTAGGCCCATCGGGCCTGGGCAAGGGAGGAATTGTTCGGGATGCGGCTCTTTACCCGGAAGTGAAGAGCAAAATAACCGGCCTGTGTCAGCAGCTGGGCCTGAAGGTGCAGGGGTATTTTGAAAGTCCTATTCAGGGCGGGGATGGGAATCGGGAGTTCTTTGTCTGGGCTGAGCGCACTTAATAAACGGTTCTATGGTCCTAGTTTCCAGAGCCTGATCGGCAGCTGATAATGCTGGACTAGCTTGTTGAGGCGTTGCCAATGCTGATCGTCAGTGGGTCGAGTCAGGATCAGCACGATGCCGGCCTCCCTGTCCGTGAGCATGCTGTAATCGAGAGACTGTCCAACTGCTTCCGGCCAGTTATGGGCAAACTCCACTTCAATGGCATGGCTTTTCGTCAGGCAATCAATGCGTCGGCCATCGTCCAGTCGAAACTCAACTTTTCCACCCATTCCGCGGCACCATACCTTCTGATACCAGGATTCCACCGGGGCGCCTTGGCCGCCCATGGAATAAATGGCCAGAAGGCAGACTGTTCTTTGGGTGAGTTTGATGAAACCCGACCGGCCAAGGGGCATGGCTATCCTCAAAGTCGTTGTTAGAGCCCCTTGTATCGGCTGCTGTGAGGTTGGAGCCAGCGTCTTTTGTCTGGGTTATTTCAAGCCCCGGGCTTTCAGCAGAGCCGCTTTGAAGTCCACTTCCACATCTTTGGCGATACCCGGAATCATGGCATCCGGGGCTTCGCTCTTCATTTTCAGGTGATAGATCAGCTGATCGTCCGTAACCTGGCTCAGAGAGCCTTTATGGCCTGCTTCACTGGCCAGGGTTTCCAGGATTTCAACCAGGTTCAAGTGGCCCTGCTTTTGCCATTCGGGGGTCAGCAGCTCAATCAACTCGTTGATTCGATGGCAGCTCATGATCCGGCTCTCTTTACCTATTCGGGATGAAGCTCCCGTTCAGTGACGGGAGCGGTTGTGAGGGTGGGGTGGAGAAATTAAAGAATGATCTTTTTGATTTCGTCGTCTTTGCGATCCAGGTAATGGCTGGACTGGATTCGGCGAATGGTTCTGGACTTGCCTCGGACCACCAGGGTTTCGGAGGTGGCGATATTGCCATTACGGGTAATGCCCTGCAACAGGTCGCCTTTGGTGATGCCCGTGGCTGAGAAAACCACGTTGTCAGAGCTGGCCATATCGTCCATGCGCAGTACCACCCCCGGCTCAACGCCCATCTCCTGGCACCTTCGTCTTTCCTCGCGACCCGCTTCAATATTTTCCGGTGTCTCTCCCTTGGCTTGATCCCGAGTGACCAGCCGACCCTGCATATCTCCGCCCAGTGCACGAATCACAGCAGCAGACACCACACCCTCCGGTGCCCCCCCTACGCAGTACATCAGGTCAACTTCGCTATCGGGCATACAGGTCAGAATAGAAGCTGCCACATCGCCGTCGGGAATGGCAAAGACCTTGACCCCCATGGCCTGCATCATGGCAATGGCTGAATCGTGGCGGGGTTTGGCCAGGGTGATGACCACCAGGCTTTCCACGGGTTTGTGGAGAGCCTTGGCCACGTTCTGGATGTTTTCTTTCAACCCCAGGGTGAGGTCAATAATGCCTTTGGCTCCCGGGCCGCACACCAGCTTTTCCATGTACATATCCGGAGCTTTCAGGAAAGAGCCTTTCTCCCCGGCGGCCAGCACAGCAATAGCGTTATTTTGCCCCATGGCGGTCATGCGGGTGCCTTCAATGGGGTCCACGGCAATGTCCACACTCTCGCCGGAGCCGGTGCCTACCTTTTCGCCAATGTAGAGCATGGGGGCTTCATCGATCTCGCCTTCGCCAATAACGATCTCTCCTTCCATGTCGACTTTGTTCAACATGGCACGCATGGCTTCAACCGCAGCGCCGTCTGCTGCGTTTTTGTCGCCTCGGCCCAGCCATTTGTAGCCGGCCAGGGCGGCTGCTTCGGTGACTCGGGAGAATTCAATTGCCAGTTCGCGTTTCATAGACCTTGTATCGTTGCAGGTGAAGATTGGTCGGTACTGTATCACAAATGCCCATAGTGAAAGAAAAACATTTTGCTCCCCTCTCTTGTCAGGAGAAGTAGCAATGAATTTATTTTTGTAACAGTGCTTTAAGGGAGATTTATTTGTTTTTTATCTCAATCAAAGATGGCAATGGAACTAATGTTGAATTTGATGGTCATTAGGGGCAATGGATGATAATTGCCTTTTAAAAGGCTGCTTGATTAACTTGTTTGATGGCTTTTGAAGAGTTGTCACCCGTTAATAACTTATATAAACCTCGAGGTATTAATACAATGGATTCATTGCATGACCATTTTTTGGCATTGAGTGCGCAGATTGCCCGTGATAATGGAGAGAAGCAACCTTCTTCGAAAGAGTTGATGGAAAAGGATGTTGTTTTAGAGGATGAGAAACCCAAATTAAGAGATATTGCAAAGAGACCATGGGGTTATCGATTTGGTCGGATTGATGTTCCGCTTGCAGAGGGGCAAAATTTTATTAGGAGGGTGATTGTAGATTATTTCAGGGGATCTGAGCATTTTCGTGAGGTGGCTGGTTTCAAAGGGAAGCCTCTGTGTGAACGGCATGTAAAGGTTGTGGATGGAATTAAGGAGCTTCCTTTTGGTAGTAGAGATCAATGTATTGATTTGGAGGAAAAGGTCGCTTCAGATTGGGGAAGTTCTTATTTTAAGGAGTTTCAGGAGCTGGAAATCGCTTTGGAAAAGGGGCTGGGCTGGCAAAAGGCAGCCAAGCAATTTGCAGGAAACTTGGCTAATCAGCCTTTAGATAGAAAGCTTGAGTACGTTTCGGCAATGCACAGGAATGCAAAGGATAAAGCTGAAATGGCTGGTGAGAAAAGTGTTCGTGAAAATTGGGGGGCGCTCCAGGAATTTCTTGGGAATCATGAGGAGTTATTGGATTTTTACAGTAAAAATATTAAACCTGGTGAAGTGCCTGTTGATATCGTGAATCAATTCAGTCGGATTTGGTTGAATGGGTTTTCTGAAGATCGATTTAGTAATTTGTTCTGTGATATGTTGCGGTCGGGATTGAGTGCTTCAGATGTCTGCAAGGTTCTTAATCATTTTTTTCAGGATGAAATAGAGCATTCTTCTTATTTAGAAATTTTGATGGAGCTTTTTCAATCGGAAACGGTGCAATTGGAAAGAAAGACTCCTGAGAATAGGGCTGATTATTGCGTGGCGCTGGCCAGCCTCTGCAAGGAATCCGAGCGAGAGCCGCTCGAAGTAGATGAATTTGATCAGGCCGTGATTGACTTTGCCGAGGTGAGAAAAACAGTATTGGATGATACTTTTGAGGGGGCTATCAAGAATATGCTTGAGCTTTCGCCCGTTGAGACGAGCACGGCAGCTACTGAGCGGTTAAGGTGTATTAAGTCAGGAATGGCATTGGTTGAGCTTGTTTCTCCAGATATGACCCTTGAGGTCGTTCACCAGTTGCAGGAAATTGGCAATAAATGGCATAAGGTGTTCCGGCTTGCTGAAGAGATTAAGAACAAGCCTGAGGTGTTGGAGGGCATAAAAGAGCTTACCGAAAAGATTATTCAACGGCCCGATCTGTTTGCGCTGAAGCCTTCTGAAACAAAGATAGAAGAGCAGATTAAGGAAAGTCATCGGCCTACTCGTGCTGGTGTCACACCGCGTTTTCAATCCCCTGATGTTAGCTGGGGTGGTTGGTTAAGAGGGGAAAAGACAGTAACTTTCAAAGAAGATGTTGTCAGAGCCGTTAATGGTGTTGTCCTGTTGGCGGAAAGACAGGACTCCGGAGTAGTGGTAGAGGAGGACTGTGAGGCTTTAGAAGTGAGAGGATTGCTTCGATTAAAGCGGATGGATGTGGTTAAGCGTGATTACCCTCATATTTTTCGAAGTGGTGCAGGCGAACTGGAAGCTGTAGGGGGGGGGGGTGAACAGGAAGTTGTCAGCCAGTCTTCAGACTCCTCATTTGACGAGGATGAGTTTGTATCCCTTAAGCCGTTTTATGGTGATTTGGAGAGGACTGAAGACAACCGATCTGATGATAATGATGAAGAAAACAGAGAAAAAGGTGCCCACTGTTTATTGATGTCGGAAGAATCTGACTGGACAAAGAGGTTGTGGCTGTCACCCTCAGAGGAAGAGGAGCGTGCATTGAAAGCGCTGTGGAGTGTCCGTAATTATCAGTTTGATGAAGAAGAGGGCGGCGTTCATGCTGCTGAGCAGCAGGGACAGACCGGTTATGAGTGGGAGAATGATGGTTCAGAGGGATTTGGCAGTTTGGATCTGCCCTCAATGGTGCCTGGCGCTGAGGATGGGCAATTGGTTCGGGCAAATAAGAGCGATGTTCGTCCGAAAATCGGTCCTTGCCCGCCGCCGCGGTTCACCACTTTTGGTTATGCTCCTCGGGAGAGGACTCCGTTTCTTGAAGAGATTCACTTGAAGCGGAATATGGATCAGCAGGGTCGGGAGGACGCTAGGATGATTCGTGAGAACAGGGTGAATGAGACTGTTTTACGGAGGAATCTGGATGACGGCGCGGGAGTGGATAGCCTTATGTCTTTTGCCAATGCGGGTATGGACAGTAGCTTCATGTCTATGACCGATACCGATACCATTGCCGGAGATTCGCTGCCAAACGACCCTTATGAGAGTGAGCGGTCATTAGAGGAGTAGAACTTTGTTTTGTTGCTATACGGGCGTTTAGGGGTTTAAGAAATAGGCCCGTACTGGCAAAGCCCCGGATAGCAGATAAACCACGATAAAAGATCCCGTCGGTTTATCTGCTATCCGGGTGCCTATCGGACTTGTGTTCGAACGCATAAGTCCGACAGGCTTCAGGCATCGGTAAAAGAATTACTTCTTCTTCTCAGCCTGGCGTGCTTTCTCTTCTTCGATAACCTTGTCAGCGACATTCTGTGGGCACTGAGCGTAGTGATCGAATTCCATGGAGAACTGGCCACGACCGGAAGTCATGGTACGCAGGGAACCGATGTAACCGAACATTTCAGACAGAGGTACGTTAGCCTTGATGCGAACGCCGGTACCGCCTGCTTCCTGACCTTCGATCATGCCACGACGGCGGTTCAGGTCACCAATAACGTCACCCACGTGATCGTCTGGAGTGAACACGTCAACCTTCATGATCGGCTCGAGCAGCTTGGGCTGTGCCTTGGGGATGGATTGACGGAAGGCGCCACGGGCTGCCAGTTCGAACGCGATGGCAGAGGAGTCAACGGCGTGGTAGGCACCGTCGAACAGCTCAATTTCAACGTCCAGAACCGGGAAGCCGGCCAGAACGCCGTTGTCCATCATGCTGGCGAAGCCCTTCTCAATGGCTGGGAAGAATTCCTTGGGTACGTTACCGCCCACAACCGTAGAAGTGAAGGTAAGGCCAGAGTTCTTCTCGCCGGGCTTGATGCGGTAGTCGATCTTACCGTATTGGCCGGAACCACCAGACTGCTTCTTGTGAGTGTAAGAATCTTCCACTTCAGCAGTGATGGTTTCACGGTAAGCCACCTGAGGCTCACCCACTTCCAGATCAACACCGTAAGTACGCTTCAGGATGTCGATCTTGATATCCAGGTGCAGTTCGCCCATGCCGCGCAGGATGGTCTGACCGCTGTCTTCGTCGGTGTGAACCAGGAAGGTCGGATCTTCAGCCACCATCTTGCCGATGGCGATACCCATCTTCTCGGAACCGCCCTTGTCCTTGGGAGCAACGGCGATGGAGATGACCGGATCAGGGAATACCATGGCTTCCAGTGTGCATGGGTTATTTGGAGAACACAGGGTGTGACCGGTCTGTACGTTCTTCATACCCACAACCGCGATGATGTCACCGGCCTGTGCAGAGGTCAGTTCCTTACGCTCATCCGCCTCCATCTCACACATCCGGCCGATACGCTCGGTCTTGCCGGTGAAGGAGTTCAGTATGGTGTCGCCCTTGTTCAGGACACCGGAGTAGACACGGATAAAGGTCAGGGCTCCGAAACGGTCGTCCATGATCTTGAAGGCCAGTGCGCGGAAAGGCTCTTCAATGGCAACAGTAGCGACTTCGCCAGTAGGTTCACCCATTTCGTCCGTCAGAGGCTGAGGCTCAACTTCCGTAGGGGAGGGCAGGTAGTCAACAACCGCGTCCAGAACCAGCTGGATACCCTTGTTCTTGAAGGCGGAACCACAGTAAGTGGGGAAGAATGCCAGCTCACGGGTACCCTTGCGGATGCAGGCCTTGATCTGGTCGATGGAGGGCTCTTCACCTTCCATGTACGCCATCATCAGGTCGTCGTCCATTTCAACAGCGGTTTCGATCAGTTGCTCGCGGTACATCTGAGCATCATCAACCATGTCCGCAGGGATGTCCTGAATGGAGAAGTTTTCTGGCAGACCGGTGTCGTCCCATACGTAAGCTTTCTGGCTCAGGACATCGACAACACCTACAAAATCGTCTTCAGTGCCGATGGGCAGGGTCATGATCAGCGGGTTAGCGCCCAGAACTTTCTTGACCTGATCGGTGACTCGATAGAAATCAGCCCCCAGACGATCCAGCTTGTTAACGAAGATGATACGGGATACACCGGATTCATCCGCGTAGCGCCAGTTGGTTTCGGACTGAGGCTCAACCCCACCGGAACCACAGAATACACCGATACCGCCATCCAGTACTTTCAGGGAGCGGTACACTTCTACGGTGAAGTCTACGTGTCCTGGAGTATCGATAACGTTCAGGCGGTGATCATTCCAGAATGTGGTGATCGCAGCAGACTGGATAGTAATGCCGCGCTCAGCTTCCTGTTCCATGAAGTCAGTGGTGGATTCACCATCATGGACTTCACCGGTTTTGTGGATTTTACCGGTCAGCTTCAGGATACGCTCGGTGGTGGTTGTTTTACCGGCATCGACGTGTGCGAAGATACCAATATTTCTATATTTAGAGAGATCTGACATGAGATGCTCGATTGTTCATGGAAAAAAATCAGCGGCATAGTTTAAAGGCTTTCAGCCAGATAGAGAACCAAAAGTAAACAAAGAAGTGGAAAATATCTATTTTAATGCCTCTCGTTCCCAGTTGCGCTCCCGGTGCTTTGTGGGAAACACCCCGCCCCTAGGGATATCCTGCCGGGGAGCGCTTGTACGCCAAAAGAAGGATAATCCTTGACGGCCGTTTGCTTCCTCCGTAAAATCTGTCCGCTTTATTTTGCCCTTGGTCTATTGGCAGTCCAAGGTGGTGGAAGTCGGTTTGCGCCGACTTTTGCTGTTTAAAGCGCGGATTTACATCCGGTAATCCTCTGACGGGTTGAATCCGAAGAAATAGAAACGATTGGAGTTCGCTGAATGGCAACTATTAACCAGCTGGTGCGCAAGCCCCGTAAGCGCAAGGTCAAAAAGACCGACGTGCCTGCGCTGCAGGCCTGCCCACAACGTCGCGGGGTTTGCACCCGTGTATACACAACCACCCCCAAGAAGCCTAACTCTGCGCTGCGTAAAGTTTGTCGTGTGCGTCTGACCAATGGCTTTGAGGTGACTTCTTACATCGGTGGTGAAGGCCACAACCTCCAGGAGCACAGCGTAGTGCTGATCCGTGGCGGTCGTGTAAAGGATTTGCCAGGTGTTCGTTACCACACCGTTCGCGGTAGCCTGGATACCCAGGGTGTTAACGACCGTAAGCAGGGCCGTTCCAAGTACGGTACCAAGAAGCCTAAGTCCTGATCCCGGATCTGACTTGAGTTTCTGCCTGTAAAACACAGGCAAGGCAACATTTAATACAGTGTTGCTCGCAAGACTGCTCGCAAGAGCCAGAATTGAAGATCAGGTTGATGAGAGTAAGGCCGGGTCCTTTTGAGTGAATCAAAAGAGCATCCTGGATTACCTGAAGACCGACGTAGAGGGCTTATCATGCCAAGAAGACGCGTAGTCGCTAAGCGCGACGTGCTGCCAGATCCAAAGTTTGGCAACAAAACACTCACCAAATTCATCAACCATGTGATGGTCAGCGGCAAGAAATCCGTCGCTGAGAAAATTGTATACGGTGCTCTGGATGCAGTTCAGGAACGCACCAATAAAGAGCCTCTGGAACTGTTCGAGAAGGCTCTGGAAACCATCGCTCCTATGGTAGAAGTCAAGTCCCGCCGTGTTGGTGGTGCGACCTACCAGGTGCCAGTTGAAGTTCGTCCGGCTCGTCGTACTGCTCTGGCTATGCGCTGGCTGGTAGACGCTGCGCGTAAGCGTGGTGAGAAGTCCATGAAGCTCCGCCTGGCTGGAGAATTGATGGATGCTGCCGAGAGCAAGGGTGCTGCTGTCAAGAAGCGGGAAGACGTGCATCGTATGGCTGAAGCCAACAAGGCGTTCTCTCACTATCGTTTCTAATCAGAGGATTGAGACGTGGCCCGTAAAACCCCGATTAACCGCTATCGCAACATTGGCATTTGTGCCCATGTTGACGCGGGTAAGACAACAACTACCGAGCGCGTCCTGTTCTACACCGGTCTGAGCCATAAGATCGGTGAAGTTCACGACGGCGCTGCTACCATGGACTGGATGGAGCAGGAGCAGGAACGTGGTATCACCATCACCTCTGCTGCGACCACCTGTTTCTGGCGTGGTATGGATGCCCAGTTTGAGGAGCATCGTGTCAACATCATCGACACTCCCGGACACGTTGACTTCACTATTGAAGTAGAGCGTTCCCTGCGGGTACTCGATGGTGCTGTTGTGGTTCTGTGTGGCTCTTCCGGTGTACAGCCCCAGACGGAAACCGTCTGGCGCCAGGCCGACAAGTACGAAGTCCCCCGTATGGTCTTCGTTAACAAGATGGACCGTACCGGTGCGGATTACCAGATGGTTATTGACCAGCTCCGTGACCGTTTGAAGGCCAATGCTGTTCCAATGCAGATGACCATTGGCGCTGAAGACGAGTTCAAGGGTGTGGTTGACCTGGTCAAGATGAAGGCCATCATCTGGAGCGAAGCTGATCAGGGTATGTCCTTCACTTATGAAGACATCCCGGCCGATATGGCGGACGCCTGCGCTGAAATGCGCGAGTACCTGGTTGAAGCCGCCGCTGAAGCCAACGAAGAACTGATGGACAAGTACCTGGAAGAAGGTGAACTGTCCGAGGAAGACATCAAGGTCGGCATCCGTGCCCGTACCCTGGCGAATGAAATCATCCCGGTCTTCGGTGGTTCTGCGTTCAAGAACAAGGGTGTCCAGGCGGTACTGGACGCAGTGATCGAATACATGCCTTCTCCGAAGGAAGTAAAAGCGATCGAAGGTGTTCTGGACGATAAGGACGGCACGGTTGAAACCCGTGAAGCGGACGACAATGCTCCGTTCTCTGCGCTGGCGTTCAAAATCGCGACTGATCCGTTTGTTGGTACTCTGACCTTCGTTCGGAACTACTCCGGTACCCTGAACTCCGGTGATACGGTTTATAATCCAGTCAAACACAAGAAAGAGCGTGTTGGCCGGATGGTGCAGATGCACTCCAATAACCGTGAAGAGCTCAAAGAGTGTCTGGCCGGTGACATCGTTGCCTTGATCGGTATGAAGGACGTTACTACGGGTGACACCCTTTGTGCCATGGACAGCGTCATCACTCTGGAGCGCATGGAGTTTCCTGATCCGGTTATCTCTGTTGCGGTTGAGCCGAAGACCAAGGCTGATCAGGAAAAGATGGGCATCGCTCTGGGCAAGTTGGCCCAGGAAGATCCCTCTTTCCGCGTTCACACCGACGAAGAGAGTGGCCAGACCATTATCTCCGGTATGGGTGAACTGCACCTGGACATCATCGTTGACCGTATGCGTCGCGAGTTCAAGGTGGAAGCCAATATCGGTAAGCCTCAGGTGGCCTACCGTGAGAAGCTCAAGGGCGGCGTCGATGCCAACCACAAGTTTGCCAAGCAGTCCGGTGGTCGGGGTCAATACGGCCACGTTGTAATTGAATTCACTCCTGCGGAAGCAGGAGAAGAAGGCCTGGAGTTCATCAACGAGATTGTGGGTGGTGTTATTCCGAAGGAATACATCCCGGCAATCCAGAAAGGCATCGAAGAACAGATGCAGAACGGTGTCATCGCTGGCTACCCTCTGCTGGGTCTGAAGGCCCGTCTGTACGACGGATCTTTCCACGATGTTGACTCCAACGAAATGGCGTTTAAAATCGCAGCATCCCAGGCACTGAAGAAGTACGCGCCTCAGGCGAACCCGGTACTGATGGAGCCCATGATGAAGGTCGAGGTGGTCACACCGGAAGACTACATGGGGGACGTTATGGGTGACCTGAACCGTCGTCGCGGCATTGTTCAGGGCATGGAAGACACGCCTTCTGGCAAAGTAATTAACGCTCAGGTGCCGCTGGGTGAAATGTTCGGCTACGCTACCGATCTGCGTTCAGCAACTCAGGGGCGTGCTACATACTCCATGGAGTTCCATGAGTATGCCGAAGCGCCCGCCAGCATTGCTGAGGCGGTCATTAAAAACATGGGTTAATACCAAATACCGTGTTCTAACTGCCTGAAAGGGCTGTTAGAATGCGGCGTTTAGTATGACTACCCCCGAACCATTGATATCAAAGGTCAAGAGACATGGCTAAGGAAAAATTTGAACGCTCGAAGCCGCACGTAAACGTCGGCACCATCGGTCACGTTGACCACGGTAAAACTACTCTGACTGCTGCACTGACTCGTGTATGCTCCGAAGTCTGGGGTGGCGAAGCTAAAGACTTCTCTCAGATCGACAACGCTCCTGAAGAGCGTGAGCGCGGTATCACCATCTCTACTGCTCACGTAGAGTACGATTCTCCAAACCGTCACTACGCTCACGTAGACTGCCCAGGACACGCTGACTACGTTAAGAACATGATCACCGGTGCTGCCCAGATGGACGGTGCTATCCTGGTATGTTCCGCTGCTGATGGCCCCATGCCTCAGACTCGTGAGCACATCCTGCTGTCCCGTCAGGTTGGCGTTCCTTACATCGTCGTATTCCTGAACAAGGCCGACATGGTTGACGACGAAGAGCTGCTGGAACTGGTTGAAATGGAAGTTCGTGAGCTGCTGGACACTTACGAGTTCCCAGGCGACGACACTCCAATCATCATCGGTTCTGCCCTGATGGCTCTGGAAGGTAAAGACGACAACGAAATGGGTACTACCGCTGTTAAGAAGCTGGTTGAAACCCTGGACGAGTACATCCCTGAGCCAGAGCGTGCTATTGATCAGCCGTTCCTGATGCCTATCGAGGACGTATTCTCCATCGCTGGTCGTGGTACCGTAGTAACTGGCCGTGTTGAGCGTGGTATCATCACTGTTGGTGAAGAAGTGGAAATTGTTGGTATCAAAGACACCACCAAGACCACTGTTACCGGCGTTGAAATGTTCCGCAAGCTGCTGGACGAAGGCCGCGCTGGTGAGAACATCGGTGCCCTGCTGCGTGGTACCAAGCGTGAAGAAGTTGAGCGTGGTCAGTGTCTGATCAAGCCAGGAACTGTAACTCCTCACTCCAAGTTCGAAGCAGAAGTTTACATTCTGTCCAAGGACGAAGGTGGTCGTCACACTCCATTCTTCAAGGGCTACCGTCCACAGTTCTACTTCCGTACCACTGACGTGACCGGTGCTGTAGAACTGCAGGAAGGCGTTGAAATGGTAATGCCTGGTGACAACATCAACTTTGTTGCTACCCTGATCAACCCAGTAGCAATGGAAGAAGGCCTGCGTTTCGCTATCCGTGAAGGTGGCCGTACCGTAGGTGCTGGTGTTGTAGCCAAGATCTTCGAATAATAAATTTTCATTTCTCGAAAATTTATCTCGAAACCCCGAAAAACCCCGGCTCTGCCGGGGTTTTTTTATGTACAGGGATGTACTGTATCCCGAGAACGCCTGGAGCGGATCTTGGGGTATTTACAGGGAGGTAATGTATGCTGGCTTTTGCCCTCACCCAAACCCTCTCCCAGAGGGAGAGGGCTTTAAACGTTTGCACCGCAAACTCCCTCTGCCTGAGAAAGGGCTTTAAACGTTTGCACCGCAAACTCCCTCTGCCTGAGAAAGGGCTTTAAACGTTTGCACCGCCAAACTCCCTCTGTCTGAGAGAGGGCTTTAAACGTTTGCACCGCCAAACTCCCTCTGTCTGAGAGAGGGCTTTAAATATTTGCACCATCCCCCCCTCTCCCTCTGGGAGATGCTTTAGATATTTGCACCGTCAAACCCCCTCTCCCTTTGGGAGAGGGCTGGGGTGAGGGAAAACGGTGTAGGGGTCATGGCGAAGACACAAAACCAGCTACTGAAGCCTCGGTATAACCTATGCGAGTTACCCAGGCCTAGCCAGGGGGGGCCTGGCGATAAATTAGTCCTCTTGAAACAAAACTGTAACACTTCTGTCATTTAATACACGCTGGTTTGAATAAACCGGAATAAGAAAAATAGCTTGCTCAACTGGCAGGGTTCATCAAAGCAACTATGCTTCCCTTTTTCACAACCATATAACTGTATATTCATTGAACCCTTGATTGGGCTGTGTGAGAATTTGAGACTCAGGTCAGCTCAATAAACAGTCTATAAAATAAAGCGGACTTAGTACTATGGCAGCATTACTGTTTTATGATGATCCCACATTCCTTAATCGTGAGGCGCACAAGACGCTGCGGTTCAAGGCCTCCTCGGATTACTCCTTTACCCAGGACGTGAACTCCGTCCCCCTGACTGGCATTGAGTTTTTCGAGGCCAGCCGGGATATGCCAGTTCTGTTCAGCAAGGATGAACAGGGGGATTACTTTCCTCTGGCCCTGTTGTCCCTGATGGAAGCAGGGCATAGGCACCTGGGGGAAGCGGGCAGTTGGAGTGACAGTTATATTCCGGCGTTTATCCGCCGCTACCCCTTTGCCCTGACCGATGAGGGTACGGTCTGTTTTGACCAGAAAGCGAGCCAGTTTAAAGGGGAGGAAGGTGAGGAGCTCTTTAATGAAGAGGGAGAAAACTCTGAAACCCTGAACAATATTATTGAGTTTCTTAATAACTATGACCAGCAGTACAAGAATACCCTTGAATACTGTGGGGAATTAAAAGACCTTGATCTGTTTACGCCGTTCAACCTCCAGATTCTCCTGGACAAAGACAATCCATTAAGGCTGGAAGGGTTGTTTGCCATAGACGAGAAAAAACTGGCGGATATCCCGGAAGATAAGGTCAAGAAGTGGTTTGATGCTGGATGGCTGGCCTGGACTTATGCGCACCTTCATTCTCTGGGTGCATTGAACCGTCTGGTGAAACGTCAGAAAGAGGATTGACTCTCTGTACCTGTGTGCCCGGTGCTTTTTCTTATACCCATGAGGCGAAAGGGCTGGGCTTTCATGTTCAATGAGGGGGCAAACTCCCTGGTTCAACGATTGTTGATGTCAGCCGCTACTCCAATGGGCTTAGTAAGTGGTGGCCTGAGAAAATCAGAACGATAGGCAGTGCTCTGATTCAATAACAACAACATCAGAAATGAAAGCCAACTGCAGTAGGCTTTTCGTTTGATTGAGAGCGTCTATGAAACGATCTTTTCCCCGTAAAAGAGCTTTGAAGCTGTCGATTGTTCTGCTTCCGCTATTGGGGATGCTGATGGTTTTAAACTACTTCTGGCCGTACAGAGATGCATTGCTGGTGGGCACTCGAAACTGGCAGCAGCTTGGCCAGCTCATTATCCCCCATATTTCTATCAGGCTTCCCAGCGGAAAGGGGCCATTCCCTGTGGTGATATTGATACCCGGCTGTGAAGGGGACAAGCCGGAAAGAACCGTGCCAAGGATGGAGTGGCTGGTCAGCCGGGGGTATATGGCGGTAATGGTGGACAGCCATAAAGGGCGGGGGCTCACGGAAGATACGGTCTGTGGTGGCTATGCCCTGTGGGGTTCAGAAAGAGCCGGAGATATCTATGTTGCCATTGGCCATATCCGCAAGCAGCCTGAAGCGGACAAGAACAACATCGCTCTGCTGGGTTACTCCCATGGCGGATGGGCTATCCTGGATGCCCTTTCATACAATGGCAAGCCGCCCTACGCCCTGGCTTCAACCCCTCCCCACATTATGGCCAGCGTAAAAGCGGCTGTGGTTTACTATCCTTACTGCGATTTTCCGGTCAGAGCCCGCTACCAGTTCAACAGCAGGATACCGCTACTGGCCATCAATGCAGGGCAGGATACCTTGTTGAATCCCCGGAGCTGTGAGAGCCTGATGCAGTCATGGCAGGCTAAACAACTTCCGGTTACCAGTATTACGCTTCCCAGTGCAGGGCACGCTTTCGATGTCGAGGGGCACAAAAACCATGCTCCAGCCCTCCATCAACAGGCCCTGGGCGCGGTGGCTTTATTTTTGAGTACGGTTTTTGCAACGCCACAGCCATGACCGGGTAAGTCCATTCAACCCTGAAACAGGGGGGCAAGTAAGTTGTATTTTGCTGTGTTATTGATGGGAAGCGTATTGATCTACTGTTTTATTCAATATTTGTGATTAAGGCGGTTTTTTAACCGAGGATATGGAATTTAGTCACTTCTGTGGAAAATAGAAAATTTTTTGTTTAGGGTTTTTGTTATTTATGAATACGGTATTCATATTTGAGAAATTTGAGATATAGGGCTGTCTGTCCTTTGTTTGAGTTGCCAATATCCAGTTCTTTGTCTAATTTTGTTGAAAGTTTTTCAACCATCAGGGAGGAATTTTCATTGGCTGTATTTTATGAGATTTTTGCATTTTTTTATTTCTATCTTTCTTGTTCATAGTGCTTTAGCAGGTGATTTGTGGTCAACAGAGGCTAACTGTCCTTATTTTTCTATGGCTTTTTTGTTTTTCTATGGAATAAAAAATGATCGATTGAGCGAGGAATCCTTTGATAGCTTCTATTCTGCTCAGGGTGAACAGTATTTGCATGATTTTTCACTTTCTGAAAATACGGTGGGTCACCAGCGTGATAGAAAATTAATATTGGTTTGTTTTCCATTGTCAGGATTGGCGTCAGACCCTGTTTTGGCAAGCTGTAGTCAAGTCAGAGAGGATGATGGTGTGAGTGGTATTTCAGGACTACCTGGCAGTAGTTTGTTACTCGGTGGCTCTGGGGGTGGGGATGACGGTGGAGGTGGTGATGATTCAAACCAAAATAACAAAGGAAAGATTCCGGATGATTATGTTGGCGAACCTCCTCCCAAAAGACGCAAGAAAGGTGAAGGGCCTGTGTCAATGAACCGGGTTCTGGCAGCGTTAAAAGAAGTTGGTCCAGCTTCTTTAGGTACAATTTATGCGAAGCTGAGGGAGCTTAGTTCAGATATTCTTGTTGGTAAGGACAAGGATATTGTAAGGCGTAATTTAGTTCGTGCGAGAAACCGAGGAGAGGTTTTCCACCAAAAAACTGAGCTGCATTCAAATGCAGGGCTATGGAGTTACAACCACAATTATGTGGCTGTCAGAAATATTCGGATGACACAAATATTAGATAGTCTGGGTGAAGATCAAGTGGTTACAAACAATATAGAGCCCTCATTCAATGAAAATAATGTTCAGGCCGATTTTTCGATATTTGAAAATGGAGATGAGTTGTCTTTGTTACCTGAGCAAGATGAATTAGTTTGGGGGGAAGATATGGACTGTTCTGATTTATCCAGCTTGATGCAAAAGGAAGTTCAAGCTGGAATTGTTTTGACAAATAATGAAGGTGGAGATCCTGATCGGCCTTTAACGGTATCTGAAACATGTCTTGGCCTGACTGCTTTTGGGGGGATGGTCAATGTATCTGATTCAGGCAATTTGGCTCAAGAGGAGGATGAACCGGAAGCAACAGGCCAAGCTAAGGATGTAGAAAAAGCAGAAGTTCCAGTGGAAGAGGAGAAACCACCAAAGGACAGGTATCGCCTTCTCCGAGCACTTCTAGAAAAGAGTGACGATGTTAAGCCTTCGAACTATAGCTTGGCTGAAAGCAGAGATGGTGACTGTGAGCAACCGGCTCAATGGGGTGAGCCAGTTGCTTGTCCAATTGTCGTTGCTTGTGGGGTACAGTCGACGTACTGCCAGACTGGACAGCAGAGTTCAGAAACCGATAGATGTGTGATGCTCAACGGTCAGATGGCCAATACTCTGAGGGTGTTGGTTCGTCGTTATGTACAGATACAAACTCTACAGGTGCCGCCGGAGCATATACAGAAGGGTGCTGAAAGTAAAAATGACTCAACGGAAGACACTGTCCAGCCATGAGCTGGCTTCCAATAGCTGAAAGTGTCAGGTGTAGTAGTTCAGACCTGATCTGACAGTCACCGATTTTTCAGAGGGTGTCTGTCAGGTCAAATTCAGGCTACAAATTTTTCCTTCCAGATCTCTTTGCCATCTATCAGAGTTTCCATTGGCGTTCTT
>NZ_JBLYZI010000017.1:0-76641 GCF_057680865.1 Endozoicomonas sp. Z74 | reverse complement strand
AAGAACGCCAATGGAAACTCTGATAGATGGCAAAGAGATCTGGAAGGAAAAATTTGTAGCCTGAATTTGACCTGACAGACACCCTCTGAAAAATCGGTGACTGTCAGATCAGGTCTGAACTACTACATCTGACAGCCCCTTTTTTGAAGAGGGAATTGTCAGATCAGATCTGAACTAATGCAAATCATACTTTCAATAGACTGCTCAACTTACTCATCCACTCTACATCACTTTTTGATTCTTTGCTGAACGAATCAAAATGAGCTTGCATCTTCATCAAAACAGCACCCCACTTATTTATTTTTTCACTAAATTCATTATTATCACACTCAAGATCATCATGCACTATAGATATTAAATATTCCTCATCACTTACAGGAGAGGCTGTTAACGCCGGCTTCTCTTTTGCAGCTTCACCCCCACCCTTACCTTTACTCAGTTTTGACAGAGCGTTTTCCCAGGCATCTTTCAAAATCTCTTTTCTTTTGAGGTGCGCTTTAAGTATTTCTTTACACTTGAAAACAAAGGGTTTAGAAATATTGTCACCACCACTTTCTTCAGATCTCTGTTTGCTATTCCACAACAAGCATTGCATTTTAAATTCTTCAAGTTCAATATAATCATCAAATCCAAGTGCTATTTGATCAGGCCTATCAACTAAAGGATCTGAAATAAGTTCATTTAACGGATTTAAAACAATGCGTTCCATGGCCAAAACCCCATGAAAACGAGCAAGAGTAACCACACCAGCTATAGTTCTTACTGATAGCGCTACCAATAAACAGGTTCCGAGTGCCAAATCACTCAGACTCCGATCCAATGTTGTACAAAAATCAACAGCACGACCACAGAACTGCCGAACACGACCCAAAGCATCATTTGGCTCTGAATTATATTCTACTATTTGATGCTGATCTATATTTTGGCGAGCTTCTGCTCTTCCGAAACCATCTACAACTCCAGGCATACATCACCCCGCTCATATTTATAATTAAATTTGACTAACTATATATGACAACCAAAAACAAAATAAATTCAAAACCCGAAAACCCAAATTAAAAACCCGACCTCCTTATTAAGGAAAGCCAGGTCAATCTTGAAGCAATGGTCGGTCTTTTTTTAAGTGCACTCTCTTTTGATAAGCTTTTTTCAAGCAGCCCGAATAATATTCACATTGTCCAGAAACCGCTGCATAGGCTCTTGCTGAAGTAACTCACCGGCATCCACAGTCAGGCGACGACGCCAATTTGGATACTCTTCACAGGTACCCGGCACATTCACAGGAGTATCCAGCATCAGGCAGTCTTCCAGCTGAATCACACTGATCTGGGCCTCAGAACGCATCAGGTAATAATGCAGGCGCTCCATCAACTCCCGCGAATAGGCCATGGTCTCCATTCTTTCCGGATCCATGCCCGGAGGCAGTTCGCCAATATCCGCCAGGGTTTTCAACAGCGCCACCTTGGCTTCGTGGCGTTCCTGTTTTTCCTTCTGACAACGCGCCTCATCATAGATGCCAAGCTCATGGCGAAGGTCCAGGTCCAGGCAGTTCCACCAGGCCAGCAAGGTTGGAATATCGTGGTTGGACATACAGGCCAGGGCCTTGCTCTTGAAATCAGTCGTTGCTGTAAAGCGATCCGTTTCCAGCTTTTCAAATAACCCTACAGTGTTGGAGTAGAAAAGGGCCGGAAGCAACGCCTCGGCAATTTCATCCGGTACGGTTCCCAGATCCTCACCAAATACCAGGCTCTGATGACGCTGGCTTTCCAGCTTGATGATGCCCAGCAGGTCCTCAAGGGGATAACGAACATAGCAGCCATAGTCTGCGGTCTTGTCGTTGGGGCACCACCAGAGGCGCAACAGCCCCATCACATGATCTATCCGCAGGGCTCCGCAATGGCTCATATTGGAGCGAACCATCTCAATAAACGGGCGGTAGGCATTCTCCCGCAAAGACCAGGGATTGAAAGGTGGTAACCCCCAGTTCTGCCCCTGAGGCGCGACACCGTCCGGCGGTGCCCCCACGCTGGCCTCCAGACAATAAAGGTGGCGATCCGCCCAAACATCAGCACCACTTCTGTCAACACCCACCGCCAGATCACGGTACAGCCCTACCATCATGCCTGCGTCTCTGGCTGCACATTGAGCGGCTTCCAACTGGCCGTCCGCCAACCACTGGAGCCAGGTATAGAATCGGACTCGCTCTTTATTCCCTTTGACAAAAGCCCTGGCCGCTTTACTGTCCGGTGCCTGCAATGCTTCAGGCCAATGCTGCCAGCCCCAGGCGTGACGATCCTGCTCAAGGTGATGTTCAAAAAGCGTGTCGTACAGCGCCTGGCGCTCAAGGCTGACACCACGCTCACGACAAAAGGCCTTGAACTGCTTAGCCCTGGCGGTTTTAGCATTGAGATGCCGAGTCAGAAATGTTTCATACAGCGCTTCCAGCACTTTGATTTTAAGGTGAGCCACGCCAGGATAATCCACGTAGTCCGCCGACCGGTTCCTGGCCAGTGCCTCCTGAAACGCCGGCTCAGCCATGACAGCCCTGGCTGCTTCACAGTGCTCAAACTCATCCACGGATTCCACATCGATGTACAATGGATTCAGGTAGTTCCGACTGGAAGGACTGTATGGACTGCAATGTTCAGGCCCCGCTGGATACAAGGCATGAATCGGGTTAAGGCCGACAATATGGGCTCCCTTTTGAGCCAGGGCAACAACAGCATTTTTGAGATCGGTAAAGTCCCCCATCCCCCAGTTACGCTGAGAACGAAGGGTGTACAACTGGATGCTGGATCCCCATATCTTCTGTCCATCCGCCAGTGGTTTGGGCTCATAACAGGTTTCTGGAGCAATGATCAGTGGGCATTCCCCGGCATCTTTACCTGCCTCTTTGCCTCTGATAGCCATCCGGTGGTAACCATGAGGTAGATCCTCCGGCAGCTGGATCCGTAAACGCACCTGAGTGCTTCTGCCGATTTTTTTTCGCGCTGTTTCACGGAAATCTCCCGCCGTTAAGGAAAGCACCAGCGAACGACGCTTGCCGTTTTCCAGCAGCACATCCAACTTAAGGGTTTTCCGGATGCGACTGGCTTGCAGGTGTGCCTCAACCTGAAAAACCCGGCCAGAATGAAGAACCACTACCGGCGGCAATACTGCACTCCACCTTTTCCTTTCAGCCTGCTCCAGCTGCTCTGCGATGATTTCCTCTGAACCCAGTTGCAACCCCATGGCTTTTAACAGGGGTACCTTTTTTTCAGTGGGCACTTTAACCGGCCTTCCAGCCCAGTCGTTGTATTCTCCGGTCATGCCAACACTTTCTGCCAGCTGCTCGATCAACTCAACCTTCATTTTTACTAAACCCCAAATTACTTTTTAATTTCTTTTGAAAGGTGCCCCGATCCGCCAATAAAAAAATAAGCGAAGCCAATACAAACAAAATGAATGAGGAGTCGACTTTTGATCACGATCATAAAAGAGGAGTCTTTTACAACAGCACCTGTAAAAACAACAATCTACTTTGAAACAGGGCAAAGAAACTGGGCCACAAACAACAACTCATAGGGAAAGAAAAACATTTTGCTTCTCCAAAAAAGCGGGGTAGCAAAATGTTTTCACGGCCAACCTAAACCAGTAACATACCCTCTTTGGCTGCCAGGACAATCCGGCACCCTTCCTCAATCACCTGGAACTCTTTTCCAGACAGACAGTCTTTGACAACCCCTTCCGTCCAGCCTGCCTGCCACAACGGTAATACCAACTCAACCGGACTGTCTGATGCATTAAGCAGACAAACAACCCGCTCATCACCCAGCGTTCTGGCAAAACCCAACTGTTGATTTTGGGCATATAACCACTGAAAACTCCCTTCCTGCAGGGCAGTGTACTGTTTTCTCAGCCGGGCTAACTGCTGAATCCACTGGAATGTTTCGTGTTTAGACTCCTTACCGCTCCAGGGAAAACAGCGCCGGTTATCCGGGTCCATGCCCCCGGCCAGGCCAACCTCAGTGCCATAGTAAATGCAGGGAGTCCCTACATAAGCGAAAAGCATGAGCAACCCAAGATGCACTGACTGACGGTCTCCTCCAGCAAGGGTCAGAAACCGCATGGTGTCGTGGCTATCCAGTTGATTCAGCTGTGACAACTGATTCAGCCAGGGAATTTTGGCACGGGCCTCATCCAGCCACTTCCGTAGCTCACCGGCATCCAGCTGACAGGGGTGATAAGCGATGTCCTTTTGGCAGAGAAAAGCCCGGACGGGATGGCCAAAGCCAAAATAATTCATGGCGCCGTCCTCCTGGTCTCCCTGAAGCCAGCCACTGGCCTCAAAGAAATGCTCTCCCAGCACATAGCACTCTTTATTGACAGATTTCGCCGATGCCCGAAAAGCTTTCACATAATGGTCGTTATGCCTGGCTCCGGCTCCCTCTCCCAGCATGTGGATAACATCAAAACGCCAGCCATCAATTCCGTAGGGTGCACGCAACCAGTGTTTAATAACGGAATGTTCACCGTCATAAATGTATTCACGCACATCAGGGCTGGTGAAATTGAGCTTGGGCAGGGAAGCAAGGTCCTTCCAACCCACATAGTCATTCGAGCTGCCCGTAAACTGATAAAACTCCCTGTACCGGGAAGACGGGTTACCATAGGCACCGGGTTCCTGGCCTGTATCATTACGCCCATATTTATCAAACCATGGATGGTCTGCAGAGGTATGATTAAAGACCGCATCAAGAACAATTCTCATACCCCGGTCATGGAGATTCATTACCATCCCGGAAAATTGCTCGTTTGTCCCCAGGTGAGGGTCAATGGTCAGATAATCCGTTGTGTCGTATTTATGATTACTGGGCGCTGTAAAGATAGGATTCAGATACAAGGCCGTGATGCCCAAATCCTGTAAATAGTCCAGCTTGCTTTCTATACCGGCAAGATCCCCACCGAAAAACTCGCTGGGGCCTGTTTGGCCATGGGATGAAACCGGATCCTCCCACTCTTTTCTGACGGTGGGCCGCTGGTCACCACGGAGACAGTACTCCCCGGAACTCACCGTAATCGATGGATCACCATTGGCAAACCGGTCAGGAAATATCTGATAGAACAGCTGCTGTCTGACCCAGTCAGGTGGCTGATGACGGGCATTGTAGCGAAAGTGGCTTTCGAGACCCGGCATTCTCCGGGAGACACCGCCACCGTGGAGCCACCACTGCCCGCTTTCTGTGATTAACTTAAAACAGTACAGCGTCGTATCGACATGGGAGCTCAGGGGAATATCACCGTGCCAGAACTGCCGCCGACCACAAAGTGCCCCCCGCCGCATTTCAACAAGGCATTCCTCATTATCGGGTTCACAACGCAGCCATATGCCTCCAAAGGATAGCCCGGCTTCTGTGACCATGGTCAATTGCAAACGGTCACCGTCCAACGTAACCCAGTCGCAACCCTGACCATGGTGAAGAAAAGGAGAAAAATCAGCTGCACTCATGCTCTATTCCTATGGATCTGGCACTGTTCCTGCCGGTTTAAAACAACTGGTCCACCTGCCAGATCAGCTGTTCCGAACGATCCAGCAACGCCAGGGCTGACTGGGACCGCCCCCCCTGCAGCTCCATAAGCAGAGCGTGCTTTAAATATTGGTCGATGGTCGGATTATCTTTGCTCAGGGGATATTCTTTCAGCTTCAAAGCCAATGCTTCATGGCCTGTTCCATAGCTGGATTCAAACAACAACTGCAACTCGGCCTGGGTACGCTTCAGCCCTCTGCGCAGTGCCATGGCCTTGCCGGTGTCCTGATCAGCCAGAGCCTGTGATACGCCCTGCAAAAACACCTGCGCCCGCTTTTCCAGCTCTGAGTTAAAAGCTATTTGTCCAGAAGCCGCCGGTCCAGAAGAATGGATCTGGCCTGCTCCGTTTTCATGGGTGTTTTGAACAGCAGCCGTTGGCACAATATCAGGCACCGCCGGTTTTTTTATTGCGGGCGCATAATTGGAGTGACTGATCAACGGCGTCACCGTCAACCGCAGGACTCCCTGCTCAGCCGCCGTAGCAAAAACATCAGGCACCGGTGGCGGCATGACGCCCTTAACCTTGGCGTACTCCGCATCCAGGTTTGCCACCATTACCCGGTGCTCACGGGCTTCAGGCGTGGTCAATGCAACGATATAAACCGGTTTTCTCTGAAAAGACTTACGATTATCAATGACAAACTGTTCCGTCAACGCCTCTCGGGAAAACCGGGTTTTATGACCATAATCCAGCCCTTGTGCAGGCAGTTTTTTTATCACCTCAAAGCGATCATCCAACAGCCAGAGCTCCGCCATAAAAGCACTGGCCTTATTGCCAAAATCGGTTCGGTGGACGAAGGATTCCAGCTGAAATTCATTCACCCCATAATCAGGAAGCTTCCAGGCAACTACCGCAGTCACATCGCCTTGAACATTCAGAAACTGGGACTGCTCATTAATAACTGTTTCAACCTGGACGGCTTTGCTGAAAACCTGCAGGGGAACATAGTTCAACTCAGACAAAGACGAAGCCGCCTGAGCCTGGATTTTCTGGACAGGCTGCGCCGGTTGATCCGGGGCAGGCACCGTGCTGGCACAACCTGCCAGCACTGACAAAGCCGCTGCAAGCGCTAAACGTTTCATCCATTACTCCTCAGGATACGTCCTGAAAACAAGAGAAATATACCGGGAACAGTCTATCCTCGTTAAACGACGATTACTCATACAAAAATCTGAAAACGATTACACAAACAAAGGGAACGTTTTGCTTCCCCACACAGGAGAACAGGGAAGCAAATCGTATTTAAAGAGCAATGTCTTCAGCTCTTTTCCAGATCAATTCAGTATTTTTCTTGCGGCATCATCCAGGGCCTCATCAGGCTTTTGTCGTCCGAAAGCAATATTGCTCAGCGCGGTTGTCATCGAGTCCCAGAACTTACCCATTTCAGGAACATTGGGCATAATCAAACCATTAACCGCGTTCTGGTAGGTGGCCGCAATGCGCTCATCAGCGGCCAGACGCTTCATGAATTTTCTGTTGGCCACTGCCCCCAGGGGAACATCGTTGTTCATGGTTTCAAGCCCCTGTTCACTGAGGAGATACTGTTCCAGAAACTCAGTAGACAGTGCCTTGTTAGGCGTAGCCCGGTTAACCGCTGCCGCCCAGACCCCCACAAAAGCCCGTGTCGGACTGCCGTCAATCTCAGGCAGTGGCGCCACCCCATAATGAATACCGCTTTTATCCAGGTTACTCCACGCCCAGGGACCGGTAATCATCATGGCCGCCTCGCCCTTATTGAACTTTGCGTCCATGACTCCGTAGTCGGTTCCCCTTGGCAAAACGTCCTGGTCAATCAGCTTTTGAAAAAGGGCGGCGCCTTTTTTGGCACCCGGATTATTCACTCCCACATCTTTGGTATCAAAACCCATTCTGGTTTCTTTAAAGGAGTACCCTCCATTTGAAAAGATCATGGGAGCAGAAAAGTACGGATTTGCCTGATCCCATAAAATGGTGGATATTTTTTTGCCTCTGAAGGCTTTATCCATCTCAAACATCTCTTCAAAGCTTTTTGGCGGCTGCTTGATTAAATCCTTGTTGTAAATCAGGCTGATCGCTTCAATGGCAATAGGATAGCCATAGGTTTTGCCATTAAAGCTGGTAGCCTTCCAGGCAAAATCGTCCTGCTGTTGACGAAACTGCGAGGATGGATTCACTTCCGCCAACAGCCCGGACTGAGCCCACTCACCATAACGGTCGTGGGCCCACATCACGATATCAGGCCCTTGCCCGGTAGCGGCTGCCTGCTGAAAACGATCCGTCAGGTTCTCCGGGATCTCCACCCTGACTTTAATTCCGGTGTCCTCCTCAAACTGCTTCCCTACGGTCTGAATGCCCCGGTGCGCCTTGTCGCCTCCCACCCAGACCACCAGTTCACTGTCAGAAAACGCCCCTGCAGTCATTGAGAAAGCGGATAAAACCGCTGCAGCCGCTACGGTGGTTAATACCGTTTTCTTTCCCATTTCCCCCTCCACACTTTCAATGGTCAATATCGACTTCCGGATAGAAGTCACCCCGGCTTTCCAGACAGGAAAACCGGACAACGAATGACTGCCGAAGCCAGAAGAATGTATTCTTACGAACCGCTTTTACGACAACCGGTCAGATTGGCAAAAAACCGTTGATTCTCTTCACTGGCAAAAAATGAATCCAGGTTTTCCGTCAGACGACGACGCCAGTTTGGATACTCCTCACTGGTACCCGGCAGGTTGACCGGCGTTTTAATCATCATGCAGTCTTCAAGCTGGATACCGGCAATCTGAGAGGCTGACAGTGCCAGGTAATAGCTGAACCGCTCCATAATCTCCCGACTATAGGCTGGAGAGTGCTCCCCATAGGGGTCAACACCCTCGGGATTTTCCCCCATCCGGTGCAGGGTATTGATCACGGCCTTACGCCCAGGCTCACGGGCCTCACGCTCAGCGGCCTCCCGTTCCTGGTCAAAAAAGCCCAGCTGGGTACACAGATCAATATCCAGCTCTTCCCACCAGCCCCGCAGGGTTGGAGTGTCGTGACAGACCAGCGTCGCCAGGGCTTTTTTCTTGTACTGGTCACCGGGTGTGAACTGGTCACCCTGGCGCTGGAAAATACCCATGACACTGGAGTAGAACCGGGCTGGCGGCAAACTGTCGGTAATCTCCTGAGGCACAGTCCCCAGGTCTTCACCAAAGACCAGGCACTTCTGGCGCTGACTTTCCAGCTTGATGATGCCCAGCAGGTCCTGCAGTGGATAATGGACATAAGCCCCATAAGCAGCCCCTTTCCCATTAGGACACCACCACAAACGGAACAAGCCCATGGCGTGATCAATGCGAAGCGCACCGCAATTGCGCATATTGCTGCGAATTAATTCGATAAAAGGCTGGTAAGCGGCTTCCTCAAGCACCTGGGGGTGAAACGGTGGCAGTCCCCAGTTCTGTCCCTGAGGGCCCAGACCATCCGGTGGCGCTCCGGTGCTGGCACCCAGGACATACAAACGACGATTGCCCCACACATCAGCGCCCCCACGATCGACGCCCACGGCCAGATCACGGTAAGCGCCAATCAGCATTCCCGCCTCTTTGGCAGACTTCTGGGCCAGGGCTATCTGCGCTTCCGCCACCCATTGCAAATACTCGAAGTAACGAATGCGCTCCCGATTTTCCCGGGCAAATGCCCTCACTTCTTCAGAGTCCGGCTGCTGATACGCCTCAGGCCAGCAGGGCCAACCCCAGTTCATCACATCCTGCTTCCTGAAGTGCTCAAACAGCGCTTCAAAGGTTGCAAACTGCCGCAGGCTGTCTCCCCGCTCCTCACAGAAGTCGGCAAAATCCCTGGCTCTTGATGTTTTCTGCTGGATATGGTGCTTATCAAAATGCCGGTAGATCACTTCCAGCACCGACAGTTTCAGCTCTGCGGCGCTCTGGTAATCGATATAATCTTCACCCCGAACCGCCTCCAGACGCTGCTGAAATGCTTGATCTTCAACCAGTGCCCGGGCCTGCTGACAGTGGTCATATTCCGGAATCATCTCCGGTTGAATGTACAACACATTGGCAAAGGCCCGACTGGACGGGCTGTAGGGTGAACAGTGCTGAGGATTGGCACTGTAAAGGGCATGAACCGGATTCAGCCCCACAAAGCCGGCTCCGTTTTCTCCCAGTCCCTGGCACAGGGTCTGCAGGTCACGGTAGTCACCCATGCCCCAGTTTTCCCTGGAGCGCACAGAGTACAGCTGAACGCCAGAACCCCAGATCTTCTCGCCCTGCTCCAGGGCTTCTGGCTCATAGCAAACCTGGGGCGCCACAATCAATGAACAGTGCTGGTCACAGCCGGAAACCTCCAGGCGATGGTAACCCAGGGGGAGGTCACGGGGCAGAGCAACCTTCAGAGCAACGTGTTTTTCTCCCTTCAGCAAGCCAGATTCCTGAACCTCCAGCTCAGCCAGATGCAGATCAAACTGCCGCAGATCGCCATTTTCCAGTCGCACTTCTACTTGACGCACGCCTTTCACTTGATGAACTGGAATCCGCAAAGACAGTTCAAAGGGTTTTCCCTGATGCAGCACAGCGACCACCGGCACCACTCGCTGCCACTGTCGTTCAGACTCAGCGGTAATGGCCTTGCGAATTGCAGCCTCACTGCCCATATCAAAGCCCATAGCCTCAAGCAGCGGCACTTTGTAGTCTGGATTGACCACCAGCGGCTTTCCCGCCCAGTCCAGGTATTCACGCCCCATGCCCACGGCATCGGCCAGTTGATTGATTAATTCATGATGACTCATGTGATTTACGTTCCAACAAAAATCCCTGGAACAGTGTCGTTAATACACTGTCCAGTTTTAATAACTATTGAGAGTTCTTAATAAGAGCTCTTTTTGAGAAGGCTGATTGGAAAGCCGGGTTAAGAGCTCTTATTGGCTGTGTGCTCTTATTGAAAGTGCGGTGCCTGGGCGCGGTGAAATACCTGACCATCCTTATCAAACAAGTGGCAGCATTCTGGAGGAATCCCCACCAGAAACTCAGAGCCTTCCTCTCTCAGCTCAGAATCTTCCACCCGCAGAATAAAGCTCTCCTCAATCGCAGGGTGATCAAGATAAATAAAGGATTCCGTACCCAGGCGTTCCAGGGCACGAATTCCGCCCTTGACATTATTGTCACCCACCGGGGTGCCCAGGGCATCATGGGGGCGAATACCGAGCGTCACCTTGTCGCCCACTTTGGCACGGGAGGTATCGTTACAAGCGCTAAGCAGCTCACCGCTGTCCAGGCGAACCCGGGTTTCCGTAGCCCCCGTCTCCACAATTTCCCCGGAGAAAAAGTTCATCTTGGGAGAACCGATAAAACCCGCCACAAACCGGTTACAGGGATGATGGAACAGCTCAAGAGGCGCTCCTACCTGCTCAAGATTGGATTCAGCCCCCTCCTGCAGCGGACTGAGCACCACAATCCGGCTGGCCAGGGTCATGGCCTCCACCTGGTCATGGGTCACATAGACAGAAGTGGTCTTCAGACGACGATGGAGCCTGGCCAGTTCCTGGCGCATCTGCACCCTGAGGGAAACGTCCAGGTTGGATAGCGGTTCATCAAACAAAAACACCTGGGGCTGCTGAACAATAGACCGGCCAATGGCTACCCGCTGCCGCTGGCCACCGGACATGGCCTTGGGCTTGCGATCCAGTAGCGGTTCCAGCTGCAGCACCTTGGCCACCTCTTCCACCTCACTGTTCACAACGCTCTTGTCCATCTTGGCCAGTTTCAGACCAAACGCCATATTTTCCCGAACCGTCATATGGGGATAAAGCGCATAGGACTGGAATACCATCCCCACATGCCGCTCATTGGGAGGCATGTCATTCACCCGCTCGCCGCCAATCATCAGATCACCAGCGGTAATATCCTCCAGGCCGCAGATCATACGCAGCAGGGTAGACTTGCCGCATCCGGAGGGACCCACAAACGCAATAAACTCTCCGTCCCTGATCTCCAGGTTAATATTCTTCAGGGTGTAATTTTTGCTGCCGTCGTAACTTTTATCGAGGCCAACCAGTTTCAAATCAGACATCGAGCGTATCCAAAATCTGTTTATGCATTCTTATGCATTCTATAGTCGGGCCGAAACGGATCCGGCCCGGATGGTCTTAACCTTTGACGCCGCCTGCCGTCAGTCCGCTCACCAGGAAGCGCTGGGCAGCCAGGAAAATCAGGGTAATTGGCAAACCGGTGAGCACCGCTGCCGCAGCAAAGTCCCCCCAAAGGTAGTTCTGCGGGTTAAGGAATTGCTTGGCGCCCACTGCCAGGGTCAGTTTGTCCATATCCTGAATCAACACAGAGGCAACGGGGTACTCACCAATGACACCAATGAACGCCAGAATAAAGACCACCGCGAGAATCGGAACCGACAACGGCAGCAGAATATAGCGGAAGGCCTGCCAGGGGGTTGCACCATCAATGGCCGCCGACTCTTCCAGGGCATTATCAATGCTTTCAAAGTACCCCTTGATCAGCCAGATATTCATGGTCACACCGCCCAGGTAGGCCACCACCAGGGCACCGTGGGTATTGAGCCCGAGCCAGGGGATAAAGTCGCCCAGCTTGTCAAAAATGGTGTGAAAGGCCACCAGGGCCAGTACCGCCGGAAACATTTGCAGGATCATCATGGATTGCAACAGCCCATGCTTGAAGCGGAACCGGAGCCGGGCAAAGGCGTAAGCCCCGGTGGTGGACAGCAACAGGATAAAGCTGGAGGTCAGCACACTGATCTTGATGGAGTTCCAGAGCCACTGGAGTACTGGAAAGGTCGGCTCAACAATCGTACCGTCCGCATACTCCCAGGCCATGCCAAAGGCCATGGCCCAGTGCTCCAGACTCGGGTTTTCAGGAATCAGACTGCCCGTGGCAAAGTTTCCGGAGCGGAACGACACTGAAATGGTCATCAGAAACGGAAACATGATCAGGCAAATAAAGGTAATCAAAAACAGTCGGGCGGCCCACACCCGGTATTTCAGATTTCTCGGTTGCACCATTGCCATGATTATTGCTCCTGCAGGTTTCGGGTGGCTTTCAGGTTGGCCCAGGCAATAAAGCCCACAGCGATGAAGATCAGCCCGGCAATGGCCGATGCCAGGCCAAAGTCCTGGCCGTAGCTGCCAAAGGCAATCCGGAAGGTGTAGCTCACCAGAATATCGGTGGCACCGGCATTGGAGCCGCTGCCAATCATACTGGGTCCACCTCCGGTCAATAGATTGATCAACACAAAGTTGTTGAAGTTGAAGGCAAAACTGGCAATCAGCAGGGGAGTCAGCGGCTTGATAATCATTGGCAGGGTGATAAAGCGCAGATTCTGCCAGGGGCTTGCTCCATCAATGGCGGACGCTTCGTACAGATCCTCGGGAATGGCTTTGAGCAGTCCCATGCACAGGATCATCATATAGGGGTAGCCCAGCCAGCTGTTAACAATCAGGATCATGGTCTTGGCCAGATACTCATTGGTCATCCATTCCGGCTTGATGCCAAACAGTGCCTCCAGCACCATATTGATTTCACCGAAGTTCTGGTTAAACAACCCCTTGAACACCAGAATGGAGATAAAGGCGGGTACGGCATAAGGCAAAATCAGGAATACACGATAGATGCCGCTTTCTTTCAACGGTTCCCATTGCACCAGGCAGGCCAGCAGCAAACCGATCAGCAGGGTGAAGACCACGGTCAACAGGGCAAACACCACGGTCCATACAAAGATCTTTAAAAACGGGCCCTGAATGGCCGGGTCTGTGACGACCTTATGGAAGTTGTCCCAGCCTACAAATACCGTAAAACCGGGGGATACCTTTTCACCCCTGTCACTGACGTAATAACCGGTATCATAATCCGGGCGTAGAACCTCTCCGGTCTGGTTATTCACCAGACTGCTGTTCTCTTGCTCGGAATACAGTGGAAACAGCGCCGAAAATTCGCGCAGCCCGGACATTCTCAACGGCTGATTTCCAGGCAGAACAATGGTCAGGTTTTTCAGGACCTTGCGCAGTTTGATCACCTCACGCATGGCCAGTTTTTCACCAGTAGCTTCATCCCCCTGACTGGCTGCCACCTGTGTTTCCTGATCCCCCGGAACAAAAGGCTGGGTAACAAAGACATCTCCCGGGTTGACCTTGCTTTTCAGAACCAGCTGCAGCTGAGCATCCTGCGAATAGACATTGAAACGATATCCAGAGCCATCAACGCGGTAGTTTTTTTCAAGGTGAATCTGCTTGACGCGCTCAAAACTTAACAGATTGGTAGAACTGTAATTGGTGAACGCAATGGTGACGGTGTACAGCAGGGGAAAGACAACAAACAAAACCACCCCAAGCAGGCTGGGGTAAACATACCTGAAATTATAGGCTTTCTGACTGGTGAAAACCCATGTGCCAATACTTGCCAGAATCAAAATAACCATGGCAAACAGGGTTTCGCCCTGGGCGTACATGAGCGTTATGATGTAAAGCAGTGCAACATCAATGAGGGCTACTGACAGCCATTTCAGCCAGTTGCCGGAAAGCACCTGACCGGTGCCTTTTGGCAATTCCATCTACTTGACTCCGGGCGTCTAATGAGAGAGGCGAGGTATAAACAATAAAATCTTGTTTGTTCGATTGTTGATCACCTGAATCAGGTCAGCGCCAAACGCCGCCTGATTCAGTCTTTTGTTCAAACAGATTGCGCTTAAACCGATTTCGCTTAAGAAAGAGAAGGTGTTGATTCAACCACTCAGTTCAGCAGGCTTTTCGCTGCATTATCCAGAGCGGCATTCACATCTTCCCGACCATTGGCGATATTGCCCAGAGCCGCCTGCATGGAGTTCCAGAACTTGCTCATTTCCGGCACGTTCGGCATCAGCAGACCATTGATGGCATTCTCATAGGTAGCGGCAATGCGCGGATCCTTTGACAGCTCTTTCATGTACTCCTTGTTGACCACAGCCCCCAGAGGCACATCCTTATTCATGGTTTCAAGACCGGAACGGGTCAACAGGTAGTTTTCCAAAAACTCCTTCACCAGCTCTTTGTTGGGAGTTGCATTATTCACCGCAGCACCCCAGACACCCACGAAAGCACGGGATGGGCTGCCATCAATGGTGGGCAGAGGGGCTACCCCGTAATTGATGCCACTCTTGTCCAGGTTGGACCAGGCCCAGGGACCGGTAATCATCATGGCAACACGCCCCTTGTTAAAGCTGGCATCCATCACCCCGTAATCCACACCCTTGGGCAGGACATCCGCCTTGATGAGGTCAGACAGCATTTTTGCCCCTTTCCTGGCACCTTTACTGTTAACGCCCACATCCTTCACGTCGTAACCCATGCTGGTCTCTTTAAAGACGTAGCCGCCGTTGGCTGCCAGCATTGGCATAGTGAAATAAGGCTGAACCTGATCCCACATGATGGTCTTGTAATTCTTCTTGGCCAGCTTGTCGTGCAGGGCAAACATCTCCTCGTAAGACTTGGGAGCCTCTTTGATGATGTCTTTGTTGTAGATCAGACCAATGGCTTCCATGGCCACCGGGTAACCGTAGGTCTTGCCGTTTGTGGACATGGCCTTCCAGCCAATATCTTCGATACCGGTCTTGAAGCTGGCGGATGGCGTTACCTCTGCCAGCAAGCCGGACTGTGCCCACTCACCGTAGCGGTCATGGGCCCAGAAAATAATGTCTGGTCCCTGCCCCGTAGAAGCCGCCTGCTGAAAACGGTCGGTGACATTCTCCGGGATTTCCACCTTAACCTTGATTCCGGTGTCCTCTTCGAACCGGGCCCCCACTTCTGCAATGCCTTTATGGGCCTTGTCACCACCAACCCAGATGGTCAGTTCACTGTCAGAGAATGCCTGTACATTCGAAGCCGCCACGCTCAGAGCCATGGCCGCCATCAGTGTCTTTTTAATCATTTACATCTTCTCTTGGGAATGGAAAACAGCTGAGTCATGAAACCAGGCAATCCCCCTGGAAGTCCCCTGGTAAGAAAACAAGCTGTTTGGGAAAACAATTGGGTGTACAAAAACCGTTCGATAAAAGCTGTAATAAACAGGCTGTCAACGGAGCCTATGTTCTTGTGTGACGCCTTATGAAGCAAGGTGTAAACGTTTCCAGCAATGGGTAAAAATACAAATATCCGAACCCTGTTTTTTCCACACTTTTTTTTCACGTTCTTTTCACAAAAAAAGGCGCCTGTCAGCGCCTTTAATACCGGTTTAAGAAAATATCATTTTTGCATTCAGACAACCGGCTCAACGAAGGTCAACGATCACACGACTACACCGAAAGCGTCGTTTTTCCCTGGCGGACGCTGACATCCAGAAAAATACCCCTTGGGTCAATATTACGAATGGCATCAACAGCCAGCCTGCAGGCTGCTTCTGCAATGGCCTCGGTATCCTGGCAGATAGAGGTCATGGAAGAATAAAGTTCATTATCCATACCGTCATACCCGACCACCTGAATATCATTGGGTACCTGCTTGCCATAATCAATAATGGCCATGTGAATACCGGTGGCCACAATGTCTGAAAAAGCAACAAAACCATCTGGCTTCAGGCCAGACTCCAACAGGGGGCGGATCCGTCGATAACTGTCCAGCGCCGAGAGGCCTGAGTCATCAGGCACCTCAATCACTTCACAGGGAACCAGCCCTGCCTCGAGCATAGCTTTGCGATACCCGGCAACCCGGAGCCTGGAGACTTTATGGCTGTTATTCAGGGAGACAAAGTAAATGGTACGGCAACCCTTTTCCAACAGGTGGCGGGTAGCCTGCATTCCACCCTGCTCATCGTTGGAGGCGACCCAGAACGCCTCTTCCCTAGGCTCTCCCACATAAACAATCGGGTTGCCACTTTCCTGAAGGCGGTGCAGGCGCTCATCACTGTCATGGACACCAATGGAAATATAGGCCCGGGTCTGGGTCAGCAACTGGTTATCTTTGCCAAACTTGACCCTTCTGGAACGGTAACCGTGGTATTCAAGATAACGCTTGAGGGCTTCATAAACTTTGAGGGCGTAAGGTGAAATGGAACCTATTTCCATCCCGAGAAGCACCCCAATACTGAATTCCTGCTGACCATGAAGCTGGCGGGCAAGATAGTTAGGCTGGTAATTCAGTGCTTTGGCAGAATCCAGTACTTTTTCCCGCGTCTTTGGGGCAACGTACTTTCCTCCATTCAACACCCGGCTCACCGTTGCAATGGACAAGCCAGAGTGGGCAGCGACCTGTAAGATCGTGGACTGCCCCATTGCTTTTTTCCCAACCATCAACACAGCTTCAACTTAACGAACGGAGAGGCAATAGTATCAATATTTCCATAAAAAACTGCACATTTTTCAAACAACAGGAAACCTATTTGATACAAATCAAGTAAGACTCCTGATACTCAGGCAAAAACCTTAACCCAACATGAACCAACTACAATTTATAAATTCTTGTACGCTCTCCACCTGGATCGTAGCCATCCTCCAGGCGTTGCCAACCGAACTTTTCATATTGATTCAGATCAATTCTGTAAAGGTTTCCACAACCTGAGACAACCAGCTCCCGAACCGTCAAACCCAACCTTTTTTAAATCTGCCAAAAGTGAACTGAGCCCCCTGAAAAACGGTCGTTTTTTTATAGGATCTGTCCTGAACTAAGGCAATTCCCCCCCCATAATCAGCCCCTCTCTTTTTTCTGGCGATACCTCTTAAAAAACAAGCCTGCGCCCTATCACAACCTTACATTCATTATAAAAACCTTTACATATTGCCAACATCAAAATGAAAAACATAATACACACCAGGTCATAAGCAGTCCCCCTTGAAGACATTCGCTTGAAAGCCCTTAGCTCGAAAGGCATTTAAGAGCGCAATATTCAAAACCTGATTGGGCTTAATTAAAAAGTGCGCTTTTATTCGGCTTTTGCACACGGCCCAAATCCTGGAACTGTTTTGCCTTTACAAAAACGACTTTTATCGGCCAACACATCAACCCGATCTGGAGTTCACCTTGCCTACTCAATTATTTAAAGTTATTCCACTGGCTGCAGCCGTTTCGTTTGCAATGTTTTCCACAGTCACCATTGCTGACGAAAAGGCCACCGATGAAGTAGTCAGCGAGTCTACTGCAAAGCCAACGGATATTCTCACCGACGGCTGGACCATCAACGGTTACGTCAAGTCAAACTACCGTCTGACCGAAAAAGGCGTTTCTACAAGCGATGAGTTTGGCAAGCCTGATTACAGAACCGCAGGCTCCACTGGCAAGAATGCCAACCAGGTGGAATTTACCATCACCAAGAAAACCGAATTCAATAACGGCGTTTGGTCTGACCTGGTGGTTCGCTCTGAGTATGGCAATGGCGACAGCTTCTTTTACTCCTCTTCCGGCAGCCAGGAAGGTGCCAATGAAGACGGTGGCTTTGAGGTCAAAGAAGCCTTTATGAAACTGGGTGGTATCAGCTACCTGCCGGAAGATGCCCACATCTGGGCCGGTCGTCGTTTCCTGAACCGTTCCGCCAGCCTGCTCTCCGGTGAGTTCTGGAAGCAGTCCTCTGGTGTCGGTGCCGGTTATGAGCAGGGTCGCTCCGGTATTGCCCTGGTGTCTGCCGATCCTGACAGCCACAGAAACAGCAACGATGCCAACAAACAATTCAACGCCACCATGACCTCCCTGGACCTGTACAGCTACGGCTATGAAGGCCTGGGCGGCAGCTTCGATTTCGACCTGAAATTGATGTACCAGGGCAACAAGGACAAGTTCAAGGAAGCTTATGGCGACGATGCCTCCACCAACGGTATCGGCGCAGCCATCACCTACAACCGCGACTGGTATGGCTTTGATGGCTGGTCCCAGACCGGTCTGGCTTATGGTACCGGCATGGCTGCTAACCGCGGCGTGAACTTCGGCGGCTGGTCTGGCCAGGGCGGTGGCGGCGCAGCCTCTAACAAAGATGGCAAAACCATCTTCCTGACCTCCTACGGCGTCCTGAACATCAACAGCAAATGGCAGCTGGGCTCCGAGGTAACCTACCTGTGGGGTAAAAACATCTTTGGTCTCGTTGGCGAACAAAAGGTTCAGCGCCTGCTGGTGGCTGCCCGCCCAAGCTATCGTGTCAACGACAACTTCCGTGTAGAAACCACCTTTGCCTATGGCCCGGAAAAGAGCCACTGGACCAACAATGACGTTCAGGGTGCCTACACAGCAGAACTGGCCGGTGTCTTCACCGTCAATGCCGACTACTTTGGTCGCCCACAGATCAAACCTTTTGTGACCTACCTGTACAAAGACGCCGAAAATGGCTGGGGTGGTGAGTTTGACAACAAGAAAGGCGTATACCAGTTCGGTGTAGAAGCAGAAATCTGGTTCTGATCATCGCTTGAGGCGTCACTGGTCGCAAGCCCTCTCTCCCTCACCCCAACCCTCTCCCAAACGGAGAGGGGGAAGGAAATGCCCCTCACTCCGGGGGGGAGAGGAAGTGACCTGACCTACCCCTTTACCCTTCCCTCTCCCCAACCCTCTCGCAGAGGGAGAGGGGGAAGGCGAGGAGAGGATGGAGGGACGCAACTTAGCCCTCTCCCCCTCGGGGTGAGGGCGCAACTTATCCCCCTCTCCCTTTGGGAGAGGGCCGGGGTGAGGGCATCACGAATTTACACTCCTGAGTCTATGTGTGTTACTGACCGGTGCCCTGTGTACCGGTTTTTTTTGGAGGCCCACCGTGCCTGCGTTTGCTATCGCCCGCTTTTCAGACAATGTTCACCGCTTTCGAATGGGTTCCCCCTTCAATACGGAGGCCGTAACCGTTGAGCCGCTGATTGAGTCACTGGGTGACGCCTCAGCACAGCTGAATTTCAGCCCCTCGATACACGACGGAAAATTAACACTCAGTTATCCCCTCAAGCCCGGTGATCGTATCTATGGCATGGGGCAGAGCATGGGCGGCCTTAACAAGCGGGGACGACGATTCATCACCTGGTGCTCCGATGACCCCAGCCACACCCCCGAAAAAGAGTCCCTCTACGGTGCCCATCCCTTTTTGATCATTGACAGTGAAATAGACGGTGACCAGCCCCTGGGCCTGTTTATCGATCATCCGGGAGAAATGGAGTTTGACCTGGGCTTCACTCGGCACGACCTTCTGCACATTCATATACCCTCTCCGGACGTGGATATTTACCAGTTTTCGGCCCGCAGTAAAAAAACCATTGTCCGGGATTTCCGCCAGCTCATCGGCCAGCCCTACCTGCCTCCCCGCTGGGGCTTTGGCTACCAGCAGTGCCGCTGGTCTTATGAGAATGCCGAGCGGATTGACCAGGTGATTGACGGGTTCCGCCACAACGATATCCCCTGTGATGCCGTGTATATGGACATCGACTATATGGTGGATTTCAAGGACTTCTCCATTGATGAGGATAAATTTCCGGACTTTGCCCACTGGGTCGCAGAGAAAAAGACCCAGGGTATCCGGCTGGTGCCCATTATTGATGCCGGTGTGCGCATTGAGGAGGGGTATGATGTCTATGAGGAAGGAATTGAAAAAGGGTATTTCTGCACTACAGAACAGGGTGAGCTGTTCAAGGCTGCCGTTTGGCCGGGACTCTGTGCCTTCCCGGACTTCCTGAAACCAGAAGCACGACAGTGGTGGGGAAAGTTGTACCAGCGCCTGACAGACCTGGGCATCGAAGGTTTCTGGAACGATATGAACGAACCGGCGCTGTTTTACACGCCAAAAGGGCTTGAACAGGCCATTGATACGGTTTCCTCAGCCAAAGGTAAAAACATTGGCATCCACGAGTTCTTCCAGCTTAAGGACGCGGTGCTGAATATGGCCAACCGCCGGGAAGACTATCGCAGCTTCTACCACGAGCCGGAACCGGGGGTCAGGGTCAATCACGAAGCCGTTCACAATTTGTACGGCACCAATATGACCCGCGCCGCCAGTGAAGGTTTTCAGGCCATTGACCCGGACCGGCGCTACCTGATGTTTTCCCGGGCCTCTTCCGTGGGTGCTCACCGTTACGGTGGTATCTGGTTCGGTGATAACCACAGCTGGTGGGAGCACCTGAAACTGAATCTGCAGATGCTGCCCGGTGCCAACTTCTGCGGTTTCCTTTACAGCGGCTCCGACATGGGCGGTTTTGGTGCCCACGCCAATGCCGAGCTGGTGATCCGCTGGACCCAGCTCGGGGTATTTACTCCCCTGATGCGCAACCACGCTGCCATGGGCACCCGTTCCCAGGAACCTTTCAGTTTTGATGAACAGGCCATGACCATCATGCGGGAGCACATCAAGCTGCGTTACCGGCTGGTGACCCACCTCTACTCGGACTTTATGCAAGCCGCCCAGGCCAGCGATGCACTGTTTTACCCGCTGAATTTTGAATATAACGACAAAGCCAGCTCCCAGGTAGAAGACCAGTTGCTGGTAGGCCAGTCCCTGATGTGCGCACCCGTGTATCAGGCCAACGCCACAGGGCGCTATGTCTATCTCCCCGAGGAGGTGCTGCTGTGGAAAGTACGACAACACGATGCCATTGAGCTTCAGGTTATTCCTGCCGGGCATCATTATCTGGACATGGGTCTTGATGAGCTGCCGTTGTTTATTCGCAAGGATCGCATGCTGGTGCTTAACACCGCTTCACGGTGCATTGACGAACAGCCCGAGGACGAACTGGAAGTCATTGTTTTCCTGGATAAGCAAGCCCGACACTGCCTTTACCACGATGATGGCATCAGCCATAACCGTGTGAAAGACAGCCGGTGTTGCCTGGACATTGTCGTTGAGCACACTGATAACGGCCCTCAGGCAAGGGTAACCGTTGAACAGGGACGTCCAGTATGGAAACAACTGAATATCCAGATCCACCAGGTGAACTCTGAGACCATCCACCAGAGTATTACGCTGTAATACACTCTTATGAACAGGCCGGGGGCTTACTCTCAGTTAAGGAAGGTGCGAACAAGTCCTGTGCGTGCTCTGCAAGCTAAACAGCCTGCAGGTACAAGACGAAGTTTGCAGTTAATGGCCTTAGTCCTTAGCAAAAACTTCAACGCAGTAGATGCGGGCTGTTTAGCTTGCCCTTCGGGGCCTCCAGGGGGATCCAGAATCAGCGTCAGCCTTTTTTGACAGGTCCCGACATGCCTGCAAAAGTCTTTCTTGATTCTGAATCCCCCTGGCAGGCCAGAGTGCCGCAGGCCTTGTTCGCACCTTCCTTAAGCCTCCGCAGGGTAAACGTTTACATGCAACGGCCTGTCTCACTTCATTTAATATCAGGGTCAACATTCCTATCGTCGCTCTCACTTAACAAAGAACGAAATAAAGATTTCCCGACCATGATATTCAACACATCCCCTGGACAACCGGCTCCCCTGGGAAGCCAGTGCCGTACACAGGCCCATAAGGCAGGTTGCAATTTTGCCGTCACTTCCCATTCCGCTTCCCGGATATGGTTATGCCTGTTCACCGATGGACAGGAACACCAGCTACCCATGGAGAAGACCGACAATATCTGGCACCTGTTTGTTGATGACATTGCTCCCGGCCAGGCTTACGGCTTTCGTGCCGACGGTGAGTGGAACCCTGCAAAGGGCCTGTACCTCAACCCCAACAAGCTGCTTCAGGACCCCTACGCCCACGACGTTCAAGGCCACTTCCAATGGCATAGCAGCGTGCATTCCGAGTGCGCCGACAACCCTCAGCTGAGGAATGATGAAGACAGCGCCCCTTACGTTCCCCGCTCCATTGTCACCGACCACCACTTTGACTGGACAAACGACCAGCACCCGACCATCAACGATGATGGCCGGGTAATCTACGAACTGCACGTCAAGGGGTTTACCCGGTTATTCCCGAAAATGCCCGACGCACTGCGGGGCACATACCTGGGCATGATTCAGCCGGAAATCCTCGATCACCTTAAACAGCTTGGGGTGACCACTCTGGAACTGCTCCCCATCACCCAGTTCCTCAATGAACAGCATCTGAGCAAGCTGGACCTGCCCAACTACTGGGGATACAACCCCCTGTGCATGATGGCACCGGATGCCCGCTACGCAATAGACGACCCGGTGAAGGAATTCAAATCCATGGTAAAAGGCCTCCATGAGGCCGGTTTTGAAGTGATCATGGATGTGGTTTACAACCATACTGCTGAAGCGGGCAGGCAAGGCGCACAACTTTGCTACAAGGGGCTGGATAATGACGTCTATTATCGTCTTGATCCTGAAGATCCTTCTGAGTACCTCAATTATTCCTTCTGCGGGAACAGTATGCGCACTGAGCATCCGGTCACCCACCAGCTGGTTATGGATACGCTCCGGCACTGGGTGGATGTTTACCATATCGACGGTTTCCGGTTTGACCTGGCTCCGAGCCTCGCCCGCAACGGGGCCAGGGTCTTGACTGAAAACCCGTTCTTTGACGCCTGCCAGAGTGACCCTGTGCTCAGGGACCGGCTGTTGATCGCTGAACCCTGGGACATCGGCCCTGATGGCTATGCCCTGGGCAAGTTCCCCGAGCCCTGGCTGGAATGGAATGACAAATTCCGGGATCCGGCCCGATCCTTCTGGCGGGGCGACCACCAGTCCAGTGCCGGGTTTGCCGATGCCTTGTGCGGCACGACCGCAGTATTTGATCCTGCCAGACGTCGCACGACTTCTGCCGTTAACTATCTGACCGCCCACGATGGTTACAGCCTTGAGGATGTGGTGAGCTATGAGCAGCGCCATAACCATGCCAATGGCGAAGATAACAGGGACGGACATGAACCCAATTATTCCCGGAATTACGGGGTGGAAGGCCCTGCCAGTGACCGGGATATTCTGGCCCGGCGATTAACCGTTAAACGCAGCCTCCTGTCCAGCCTGCTGCTGGCAAAGGGTACCCCCATGCTGCTGGCCGGGGATGAATTCGGCAACAGTCAAAAAGGCAACAATAACGCCTATTGTCAGGACAATGACACCAGCTGGCTGGACTGGAGCCTGGTTACCAGCGGGCAGGACAACAATCTGCCTGCCTTTGTGCAACAGCTGATCCAGCTTCGCCAGCAGTTCGGGCCGGTTCAGGGCGCCAACCATCTGGAAGCCCAGTGCCTTGACCTGGCGGGTCAGCCAATGGCGACAAAACGATGGAATGATCCTGAGCTTGCGGGCTTTGCGCTTTCCTGGTCTAACGACACAGGCCGCTTTTTACTGTTGATGAACAACAGTGACAACGAGGCCCACTGCCCATGGGTACCCGAAAATGCCTGGCAGTGCCTGCTGGATACCAGCCACACCACTCCCTTCGCCTGTCCTTTCGAAGGCTCTGTCAGTGCCCATGCCATGGTCTGGCTGTACAAACCCTAGACCACCCTGTCGAAAACAGCTATTCATTAACAAACAACGGGAGGTAAGCGATGAAAAAAACAGTACTGGCACTGGCTGTCAGCCTGGCCATGACTGGGTGCAACTCCGGCCCAACCCCAACAACCGGGCAGCCTTCCAAGGTTAGCCGGTCTGCCCCGGCTATCATGGTATCCCGCGCCCAGGGAACGCCGGAAACACGCCTGGCCTGCCAACGCCCGGGGGAGATCAGCCCGGCCTGCAACCTGAGAATCTACCAGGTGATGGTGGAATCCTTTATGGATGGCGATCCCGGGGCCAATTTCAACACCGGATACGGTACCAGCCATCACAAAGGGGACCTGGCCGGAATTACTGCCTCCCTGGACTACATTCAGTCCCTGGGCTTCAACACTCTCTGGCTCACACCGATTTTTCACAGTGCCCCCATCAGTGGGCAGGATGAATGGGCTGACCGGCTGGATGCCACCGGCTATTTTGCCAGTCATTTTTTCGCCATTGACCCTCGCTTTGGCACCCTTGAGCAGGCAAAAGAATTGGTTGACCAGGCCCATGCCCGGGGCATGTATGTCCTGTTGGACGGTGTGTTTGGCCACTTCAAACAGAACGCATCGAACTTCCCGTCACCTTCAGGCAAGGTTCTGTCGCAACAGGGAGAAGCACAAGCGGGAACCGGGCGTAAGGCCGTCTATCCACAGGATCTTGAGTTTTTCAGGGAAGTGGCCACCTACTGGGTTCGTGAGTTGAAAATCGATGGCTGGCGACTGGATCAGGCTTACCAGGTGCCGGTGGAATACTGGAGCGACCTTCGCGAAGCGGTTGAAACCACTTCCCGTTCCGTCACCTATAAAGGCAAAGATGGGCAGCCGGTCAACCCCCTGGGCTATATGGTGGCGGAAATCTGGAACGCCCCCGGCTATATTGTGGATACCGGATACCACAGCAATGAACAACCCGGCCTGCTTTCTGCTTTTGATTTCCCCCTGCGGAACTCCGTTGTGCAAGTGTTTGGCAGCGACAAGAACGCTATCCATGGTCGCCCCGCCACCCAGTTACAAGACACCATGAACCTGTCTTCTATTTACCCGGATCATGCCATGCCCAACCTGATGCTGGGTAATCATGACATTCCAAGATTTGGCAACCTGCTGCAAAGGGGCAGACTGGCCACACCGGACGACCAGGAATACTGGGACAGGCACAAGGCCGCTTTCAGCTTCATGGCCGCTTATTCCGGCCCGGTCACCCTGTATTACAATGAGGAAATCGGGGCTGCGACACCCGGCTTTACGGATCCGGTACCGGGTTATCGTTGTGCCAAGGCAGGGCTTTGCGATGACCACGTCAGCCGGACCAGCGGGCGCATAGAGGGCATACCCTCTTCACCGGGGGAACCGGCAGTAGAACTCAACCCACGGGAAAAGGATCTGAAAAATTACGTCAGCCAACTGATGGCTTTGCGCTCGCAACACCCTGCGCTCTATTCCGGCTCCCGCACCCACATTTATTCAGACGACAGTGTCTACATTGACCGCAAGGATCAGGGCGATGACTCTATTCTTTTCATGGTCAATACCCGCCTTGAGCCGGTGACCATCAACCTCAGGCCTGAGGCCATTGGCAGCAAAGGTGCCCTGGACAACCTGTTAAACGGCGATCGCATCGTATCTGAAGATGGCCAATACCGGATAACTCTGTCCGGTCTGGAAAGCCTGTTTCTTGGCATTGGCAAAACAGGGGACATCCAGTTCTCGAAACAGGCTGTCACCACATCGGCTTTCTCAGCTCACTCCTCATCCAGTGATCACCTGACCCGTTGCGACTTGCCCCCCATTCCTAATGATGGCCCGCTCCTCAGTGATATGTGGATCCGGGGCAGTTATAAGGAGGGCAAGATGTTCCAGGCAACCCCGGATAGCCACCGATTCAGTTACCGGGGCAACGATATTTACCAGGTGGTTGTGGATGAACCCAGGGCAACCGCCTACACCTTCAAGTTTGCCAGCAAGGACTGGCGAATCGAGTATGCTGTTGCGCATTCAGCTGCGGTGCAACTGGGCAAAATCCAGAAAATGAGCAATGCCCCCGGGTTTGGTACTGAGTCGTCGATCATGATTCCTGAGCCGGGTAAGTATGTCTATGGATTCCGGATCAATGCCCCGGATGGTGAGAACGAGATTTACGTAGGGCGCTGCACACCGTAATTAATGGTCAGGTCTACCCCCGGCTATGCCGGGGCTTCTGCAACGGATCTTGATATCTTCCACCTTCACCCCTCACCCCAGCCCTCTCCCAGTGGGAGAGGGGGTTGTCGGTGCAAACATTCAAAGCCCTCTCCCTTTGGGAAAGGGTTTGGGTGAGGGGAAAAGCCCTTTGACAGCGCCATCAGATAAACACCGGCTATACCGGAGTTCAGGTAAAGCCGCATATTGCCAGGCACCCCCAGGAAATGGCCTGAAAAAAACTGAAAAAAGGGTGGCAAGGTAGAGCATGCCAACCAGAACCGGAGGAAATCTTTCCACTTCCCTCCAATTAGGAAGAACAAACATGGCTTAATCAGAGAAATAAATGGATATACGCCCATTCTCCAGAAAATAGCCCCACAATTACCAAGTTAGACAGACCATGTAATCGTTTACATCCATAAAGCATCCTTTTTTTTATTGATTCCCCTGCCCAAAAAAAAGATGATTTCCTTACAATTTTATAATCCTGTTTATTCAGCCACAGCCTGTGAGTAACAAAGCTGCAATCTCATGAGCAATAGCATGAACGTGTTTTTCTCATTCTTGAATCCAGTAAGCATGCGGATGAAGTGGCACCCCATTAACAGTTCTGACAACCGGTAATAATCCTGTGAGTAAAACCAAGACCCAATCAAAACTGAACCCATCGGATCCTTCCATTTTTGCAAAGGCACTTGAAAACCACCTCAGGCGTGACCTGGGAGCCACGCCCAAACGCGCCACAGAAAGAGACTGGTGGCAGGCGCTGGCTTTGACCCTGCGGGATCTCAGCCTGGACCAGCTGCAGGACAGTAGCCTGAAGGAGCAGCAGACAGAGCGTCAGGTCTGCTACCTCTCCATGGAATTCCTGATGGGTCGCCTGCTGGGGGATGCCCTGATGAATCTGGGGCTGTATGATTCTGCGGCGAACATTCTGCAATCCCATGGCGTACGCATTGCCGATGTCCTGGAGCAGGAGCGGGATATGTCCCTGGGTAATGGCGGCCTCGGTCGACTGGCTGCCTGCTTTATGGACTCCCTGGCCAACCAGGAAATTCCAGCCTCCGGGTATGGTATCAACTACCGCTACGGTCTGTTCCGCCAGACATTTGAAGACGGCTATCAGAAAGAAATGCCCGATGTCTGGCGTGAATTCGGCAGCCCATGGGAAACCTGCCGTCCATCTGAAACCGTTCGCATCGGCTTGTTCGGTCATGTAGAAATGGACAACGATGGTAACAACCATTGGTTACCCTCCAAAACCCTCACCGGTGTCCCCTGGGATGTAACCGTTCCGTCGTTTACCGGCCATTTTGTCAATCGCCTGCGCCTCTGGGAAAGTCTGATCGAATACCCCATTGACCTGGACAAATATAACGAAGGAGATTACCTGGAGGCCTGCCGCAACCTGGTGGAAGGAGATACCATATCCGGCGTACTCTACCCGGAAGACTCCACACCACAGGGCAAGGATCTGCGCCTGATCCAGCAGTACTTTTTCTGTGCCTGCTCTCTGAAAGACATTATTCGCCAGCACAAGCAACGTGAACTTCCCCTGGACGACCTGGCCAAATACTACGCTCTGCAGTTGAACGACACCCACCCGGCCATTGCCATCCCTGAAATGATGCGCCTGTTGATGGATGAAGAGGGTATGGTCTGGAACCAGGCCTGGGAAATCACCCGTGAAATGTGTCACTACACTAACCATACCCTTCTGCCTGAAGCGCTGGAAAAATGGTCGGCCTCCCTGCTGGGAAGAATTCTCCCCCGCCACCTGCAGATCATTGAGATGATCAACCACATCTTCCTCAATGACGAGGTGAAGCAAAAGTGGGGAGATAATCTTGAGATCATCAAAAAGGTCAGCATTTTCGAAGAGCTGGACAATGGCGACCGCATGGTTCGCATGGCCAACCTGTCCGTCATCGGCAGTCGTCGTGTGAATGGAGTGGCCGCACTCCACAGTGGTCTGGTGAAAACCCTCCTGTTCCCGGAATTCGATGAGCTGTATCCCGGTAAGCTGGTTAACGTCACCAATGGCGTCACCCCACGGCGCTGGCTGGCCCACTGCAACCCGGGCCTGGCAAAATTACTGGATCATCATATTGGCAGTGAATGGCGTACTGACCTCGCCCAGCTGGAAAAGCTGACGCCGATGGCCGATGATCCGGAGTTTCTGGATGCCTATGCCAGCATCAAGTTCAAAAACAAGGAGCGCCTGGCACGACTGATCAAGCAGGAGTGCAACATCACCGTTAACCCCAATGCGCTGTTTGATGTCCAGATCAAGCGACTCCATGAATACAAGCGCCAGCAGCTGAACCTGTTGCACATCATCAGCCTGTACCATGAGATTCTGGATAATCCTGAGGCCGTTCATACGCCCAGAGTCTTTATTTTTGGCGCCAAGGCAGCACCGGGCTATGTGCTGGCTAAACAGATTATCCTCGCCATCAATAAAGTGGCCCAGGTCATCAATAATGATCGCCGCCTGGACGACCGCCTGAAAGTAGTGTTCCTGCCGGACTACCGGGTCAGCCTGGCAGAACAGATCATTCCGGCCGCCGATATCTCTGAGCAGATCTCCACCGCCGGCTATGAAGCCTCTGGTACCGGTAATATGAAACTGGGACTGAACGGTGCTCTGACCATGGGTACTCTGGACGGTGCCAATGTTGAAATTGCTGAAGCCGTGGGTGAAGAGAACATCTTTATCTTTGGTAAAACCGTGGACGAGGTCGCAGCACTCCAGCAGGAAGGCTATAACCCACGGAGCCATTATGAAAATAATCCTGTTCTGAAGCGGGCCATTGACTCGCTGATTGACGGATCATTCTGCCCTGACAGTCCGGAACTGCTCAAGCCGGTGGCGGAAAATCTGATTCACCAGGATCCGTTTATGGCCCTGGCGGATTTTGACAGTTACCGCGCGGCCCAGGGCCAGGCGTCTGAACTGTTCCGCAAACCCCAGCTCTGGTGGAGAAAAGCGGCATTGAATACTGCCCGTCTTGGAGGCTTCTCTTCAGACCGCTCCATTGCCGACTATGCCCGTAAAGTCTGGGCTATGGACTAAACAGGCTCTCTGGTTGCCTGCTTTCTGTTGAAAGCAGGCATTTTTATGCTCAATAGTTACTCCTTTTCTTAGCCTGAAGTTAACCACTAACTTAAAACCAAAAGCCCCCAAATCTCGCTTACTGAACTCTGCTACACTCCAAACTTTCATTTATATGGCTACTCTCCCCATGGCCAGACATATCCCGTTCAGTGAAGCCGTTAATGACGCAGAGCGCTGGGCGTTTAAGTTGCTGAGCGACGAGCTTCCTGAAAACTATATATTGCTCACTAACATTGAGATTCCAACCCATAGCGGCCAGGCTCTGGAGGTAGATGCTCTGGTGGTCGGGGAGTGGGGGGTTTATGTTGTCGACGTAAAAGGGTACATCGGCCATCTGGATGCAGGGCTGCACGCCTGGTCACTGGATGGCCGGGATGTGGATAACAGCCTGTCGAAAACCAATTACATTGCCCGGGTTCTGGCCGGTAAACTGAAACACCGGATACCGGTCGGGGTTTATGCGCCCTGGTGCCAGGGCATGGTGTTTGTCACTGGCCGTAAGGGCAAGGAAATTCTTCTAGAGAAACACGACGGCGCTCTGAGTATTTATACCCCGAAGCAGATTGTCGCTGCCCTGACGAAAGAGTGGGGATTGACAGCTCCCAGAATTCACCGGGTCACCCAGGAGCAAAAAGAATATGTGCTGGATACCATTGGCCAGGTCTCCGTTATTGAAAAGCGCAACAGTCGTATCCAGGATTTTGTCAAACAGAAATGTCTGTTTATCCAGGGCGGCCTGGAAATCTGGCAGGCAGACTATCAGCCCGGTGACTGGTCTTCCCCCTGGCTGTTAAAAGTACTCACCGTTTCAGGCTTTGACGATCCCGATGACTTTCATCAACACGACAAACAGCTTCGAGAAGAATTTTACCTGTTGCAAACCCTGGCAGGCACCAGTGGCATCCCCTGTTGCGCCCCCCTGATTCAGGACGGTGAAAAAGTGATCCTCCCGATCCGGATGCCCAGAGGGCAGCCCCTGAGCAGCTACAAACCTGAAGATCACAGCGTATCCCAATTATTGGAAACCCTGCGGCAATCGGCAACCGCCATTCAGCAAATTCATCGCAGGGGGTACACCATAGGCGGCTGGGGTGAGAACTGCATCTTTATTGCCGATCATGAAGTGGAGTTTATTGATATCCGCCATTGTCTCTCGGAAGATGAAGACACCATGGCCTATGCCCGCTGCTTTCTGCCCATCGCCGAACAAACCCGCCAACCCAGAATTGATCACTGGTACTGCTGTGCAGCCCAGGGGCGGGGGTTAAATCTGGATGAATTACGCAGTGATTTGTCTGCCCTGCTTGAGCTTGGATTTGAGCATCAGGATCAGCAACCACTGACCATTCAACCCGCCGCAATTATTGACCACCATTACCAGCTGTCAGCCAATATCACCCGGACCGACAACAGTGAACTCTGGCTGGCAAAACACATTCAGGGACAATACGACTGTGGTTTATCCATTTACCACAATGCCCGGAAACACTGGCCTGAACTCAGCAGCATTTATCGCAGCCTTTCCAGAATCTACCACCCTCATGTAGAGCAGGTGCTGAGTTTTGGGCAGCTCCCAACCAGTACTGACCTGTTTATCGCCAGAGCATGGATCCCGGGCCGGTCCATTAACGAGCTGGAGTCCTACAATGCAGAACAGTTCCAGCTCTGGCTTACCCAGTTATTGACCGGGCTTCAATATCTCCACAGCCTGGGTATCTTTCACGGAGGGATCTGCCCGCGAAACATTATCTGTAATCCGGTCCGCTCAGTTCTGGTCAACTTTGGTATAGGGCTGGATATCGCTGCCGAGTCCTATTCCAGTCAGTATGCTGACCCGGATCTCTGGGCAGAAGAGTGCCCTGCAGAAAAGGACCTTTATGCCCTGGTGGCGAGCTTTGTGGATACTTTTGCTCTTGCCCATGTCCAGCCCCAAACCAGCGGACATGGGTCATCAGCAAATCGGTTCAACGCCCTGGAGGACATCAGTCCGCTATTGAACAACCAGAAACTGGTAACAACCTGCCGACAGGCCCTCGAGCTGTCTCTTGAGCCAACACCCAGCGACAACTATCCGGACTTGTTTGGCCTGAGTCGGCCCCTGATGGAAGGGTAGCGCTATTTCAACTGGTTTTTCTCCGCCCGCTCCAGTGCTTCGTGCATCGATTCACTGTGGGCTGGGTGATTCTCCTGATTTTCAACGGGAGCAAACATTCGCTCCACCCGCTGCTCCATGTAATCGGCCAGTACCATGATTTCGATTCTTCGGTTGGCACTGGACTCCGGGTTTGCTGCGTCCCTCGGCATCCGGTCTGCCATGCCCAGCACCATCAACACCTTGAGCTCATCCAGGCCGCCAAACAACAGCGTTTTCCTGGCCACCTGGGCACGGGCCGAGGAGAGTTCCCAGTTGCCATAATCGGTTCGTTTAAAGCCGGCACTGTCAGTATGCCCGCTGATCATCAGACGGTTATTGATGTTGTTAATGATTGGCGCAAGCTCCAGCAGCAAATCCTGAAAAAACGGATTTATCCTTGAGCTGCCACGTTCGAACATATTGCGCTTGTCGTTGTCCAGAATCACAATCCGAAGCCCCTCTTCCAGCTGCTCCAGATAAATAAAATCTTCGTATTTGCCAGCCTGGTCATCTCCACCGATCATCCGCTGTAACTGATCCATTAGATCTTTAAAGTCCGGATTTTCATTGAGGGTTTGTGCATTGCCATCGGCAATAATTTCCGGCCCCTCCCGACCTCTCATGCTGGGTCCGGGGTTGGGCGTATTGACCAGGGAATCAGTTCCTCCAAAATCAATAGGCTGAAGGCTCGTTTGATGACGAAACGCCCCCGGGTCCTCGAAGTAGGCGGCAATGGCTGACTTAGTATCATCATCGGTGGCATTGAGAATCCACAACAGAAGAAACAGCGCCATCATGGCAATGGCAAAGTCCGCCAGGGCCACCTTCCACGAGCCACCATGATGACTGCTGCTTCCTCTGCGCCTCATTTTACTCAATGGGGGTCATCCTTTTCCTGTCATTTAGGGTCATGCGCCGTCATCAGCTCTTTTCCATCATGGCTTCCAGCTCACTGAAACTGGGGCGACACTCTCCATAAAGCACCTTACGACCCGCGTCCACAGAGACAATGGGAGGGTAACCGGATTTATAACTGGCCAGGGCCACTCGAATACAATCGAACGCCTGCAGTTCATTATTGATGGAATGACCAATAGCGGTGGCAACAGGTCCCACCAGGCCATAGGCAAAAAAGACCCCCAGAAAAGTACCGGTGAGTGCTGCGGCAATATGCATTCCCAGTTCATCCATGGGGCCGTTTATAGACTGCATGGTAATAACAATCCCCAACACGGCTGCCAGGATTCCAAACCCTGGCAGGGCATCAGCCACCGTCTGCAATGCCGCCGCCGGGCGCATCATCTCATGCTCCCTGCAGGCAATTTCCTGCTCAATCACTTTTTCGTACTCTCCGGGAGTAATGCCGTCCACCAGGGAGAGTCTCAGGTTTTCAATCACGAAGTTATAGACGTGAGGTGTCTTCAAAATATTGGGAAACCGGGCAAACACATCGCTGGTATCCGGAGACTCAATATGTTCCTCCAGCACTTTGTTGCCGCCCTTTTTCCGCGCCATTTCAAACAGCGTATGCAACAGCATCATCAGCTCGTCAAAATAAGCACGATTGAATCCGGTTCCCCTGGCCATATACATCATATGGCGCCCGGTGGCGCGGACGATTACCATCGGGTTGGCAATCAGAAACGCCCCAAAAGCCCCCCCGGCGATCATCAGAATTTCCGCCGGTTGCCAGATGGCCGCCATCTCTCCTCCGGCGATCAGGAATCCACCAAAGATACAACCCAGCAGCATCAACAGCCCTGCCATTTTCATATCACGACTCCCTGTTCCATTCTTCGAGTAATGAACGCAGCCTGAGCAAAGCCTGGCGGTGCAACTGGCATATTCGTGCCTCCGTCAATTCCAGAGCCTTGCCAATCTCTTTCATATTCAGCTCATGCACATAGTAAAGATTCATCAACTGCTGCTCCCGCTCCGGGAGTTCTTTCAATGCCTTCTCCAGGGCTTTATTCCGTTCACTGCCAACGGCAATGATTTCAATGGAATCATCGTCGTTTACTTCAATGACACTGGCGCTGGCCTCTCCCTGGGTGAGGGCATCCAGGCTGAGAAGGTTGCCGGAGTGGCTGCCCTGCAACATTCGGTGATAGCGCTCAATACTGACCCCAAGCTCATCGGCTATTTCCTGTTCCGATGGCGTACGACTATGCCGGTTATGAAGCGCCTGAATGGCATCCCGAATGTTCTGACCATGCTCGCGGTCGGTCCTGCTGCGCCAGTCCCAATGACGCAGCTCATCGATCACCGCCCCCCGAATCCGCACTTTGGCATACTGCTCGAAAGGTATATTTCTGCCCGGCTCATAGCGGCTGGCCGCGTCCATCAACCCCATCATGCCCGCCTGAAGCAGATCGTCCCTGGGCACATCCCCACCAATAAACCCCGCCAGATGCAGGGCCACCTTCTTGACCAGCCCAAGATGATCCCGGATCAGCTCATCCCTTGAGGATCCGGTCTGCTGTTTATAGGCACTCAGCCCCTTGCGCTGCTGAAATGACATGTGGCGTTTTGGTTACCCTGCCCGTCTCACTGAATCACCATGTCCGTGACGATCAAATCTTCAATAGCCAGCTCCACCTGCTCTCTGACCAGCAGCTCATTCACCCTGGCCATGGCAGCGGACCGGATTGTATCCGGAGACTCCGGTTTACCCACCGACTCGTACTCCAGAGTGCTCAGGTAACGGATGATTTCGTTGCGTACCATGGGACGATAAGTTTCCAGAATTTTTAATGTTTCCGGCTCACGGCTCATCAGGGAAAGTTTGATCTGGAGATAATGGGGACGCGAACCGCTTTTCAGGGTGATGATAAAAGGTTCCATTTCCATAAAATGGGGAACGGCCGGTTTATCCGGATCTTCCTCCTGCGCCATCATATTCCAGGCGGCAAAGCCAACCCCGGCCACCAGCACCAGCAGAAGCACAACAAACAGTGTGATTAACAGCCCTTTTCCCGAATGACTCCCTTTTGCAGGCTCAGTCTGCCCTCCCTGTTCATCCGCCATAATGCCTCCCTGAATTGTGGTGAACTGACCGGCTCACTCCGGGTCAGATAAAATGATCCAGCAACCGCCCTCCCTGGATCTGGAAAAGCAGTGAACCCGGAATAAAATACCGGGCTTCTTCCCCCCAATCGGCGAACGCAGGGGTTTCTGAAGACGCCTCAGCCAGGGAAGTATTCTGCCCTTCTGAATGCCGCTGCTGTTGTTCTGCCTGAACATTGACGGACAGCCCGTCGAGGGACATTCCCTGCTCTGCAAGTGCCTGGCGAAGCCGGTCGCCATGGGTTATCAGCAGGTCCCTGGCGCCATTAGAGGATGCCGTTGCCTGAAGGCTCAGGGACTCCCCTTCAACCGTCAAAGACAGGGTCAGCCTGCCAAGCTCTGGCGGGTCAAGACGAATCTCAATACTGGACTCGCCCCGGCTGACCATCTGGATCAGCTTTTGCCCCAGACGAATCACCGGGGCCTCTGCCGTAAATGCGAACGGTCGTGGTATCACCTCAGGCCCCTTGTCAGGGCTGATGCTGACCAGGGGGGTCTGCAGGGAATGAGGGGAAGGAAGCGGATGCCCGGTGGCCATCGGCTGACTGTTTGCCGACTGCAGGTTGGTAATAACAGAACTTAAGGAAGGGGTTGCTGGTTCTGTGAGGGCCCTCAGCTGGGCACCTTCTTTGAACTCCAGCGGAATACCTCCTTGATTAACCAGGCTGGCCCTCGCTTCCTGACCCCCTTCAACCCCTGTTCTTCTTTCCCCAATGGCATTGGGTGCATCAGGGGATATCAAACTGTCAGGCAACCTCTGCCCTGTCTGCCCCCCCTTGATCACAGCTGCAGCCTGACCTGACTCCAGGCTCCCGACATTGCGGAGAGAGATCTGAGGGTCGATTCCAGTTCCCTCGGCCCGGTTCTTTGTATCTGGCTGGACAAGAGACGCTTGCTGCCCGGACTCTGTTCCAGCCCAGGCACGATCAGGAGAAAGGTGAGTCGGCGTACTCTGTTGATGCCCCTGAGCTGTAGGCAACTCTTTTGGTAAAAGCGGGTTTGGTACAAGAGAGGAGAGTAACCACTCACTTTCAAGGTCTGACGCAGGATTTCCTTCAACAGAGTTTTCAGGCAACGGGGGCAAACCTTCTGACTCCGGGGAATAAACCGGCCCCTGCGGTTCTGTTCTTACAGGCTCTATAGAAGGTGGCTCAATAAGGAAATCTTTTCTGGCCGTCCGATCGTATTGCCTGGCAAACATCTCAGAAAACAAAGGAGCTTTCAGGTCACCCGCAACAGGCACTTCCCCATTGGCTAAACCGGGCTGCTGGAACACCGGCCCAGCACCGGGAACCACCGTCTCCAGCCCCGTTATTTCCATTATTCGCCCTGCAGGCCGTCAGTCATCTGGTAGGTGTATACCGCCTGCTCCCGCCGGTGCTGGGTTTGCAGCGCTCTCTGGCAGTCCGCTTTGTGGTCATTACAAACCTGGATAAAGTGATCGAACCGCTTTTTCAGACGTCCCAGACAGGCCTGTACCCCTGGATGATCCAGCTGGCTCTGATCAAGACGAGCAAGAAAAGCCTGCATTTCATCATTCACCGCTTCCATGGTCTGCCACGACTGCTTTTCCAGGGCTTCATCCAGGAAGCACATCAGCTCTTCCAACTGTTCCACCACCCACTGTCCGGATCGGGCGGTATGTTTCCCGCTCTGGGCATTTAAGTCTTTCTTTGCGCCTTCCATGGGTGCTCCCAGCCGTTATCAATCACTGCCTTATTTGTTTGAGAAAGAGGATCACCCACCGGCAACAGAAGCTGCGCCAACAGAGTTACCCTCAGTGTTCGAGGAAATCATCGCCTGCCAGCCTTCCTGGACTTCGCGCATCAACTGCGCCACTTCATCTAGGGCCGTAATATCATTTCCGGCATGGGCGTCCGTCAAACGCTTCATGCAGTACTGATACAGTGCCTGCAGATTGCCCGCCAGCTCTCCCCCTTTCTCATGATCCAGGGACTGCTCCAGAACCGTCAGGATATCGATGGCAAGATTGATGCGGTCCGCCTTTTTCGGGATATCCTTCATTTCAATAAACCGGCGGGCCTTGGCCAGGGCATCCATTAACTTGGTGAACAGCGTCGCCACCAGCTGCTCTGGCCTGGCCACTTCGACACTGGCTTTTTCCTGTTGCTGATAGGCGTTGATGCCTTTGGATCTCATCGTCCTTCCATGCCTCCGGTGTTTGATTATGAGTTGCCGTTATTGAGATTCAGGTTATTGGTCAGCCATTGACTGGTATTGCTCAGGGAAGCCAGCAGGTTTTCCATGGCCAGAAACTGACTCTGGTAATAACTTCGAACCCGCTCAAGCCGCAATTCCAGGTCAGCACGGTCATCGCCTATCTCACTGAGTGCGTCATTAATGCGGCTTTCTCTATTGGCCAGGCTGCCATCGGTTCCCAGGTAATTGCCCAGAATCTGCTCCATGCCTGCCAGCAGGCCCGAGTCTCCCGCCAGAACCTCGGCCAGCTCATCAAAATTATTGGTTAATGCCTCTTCCAGCCGGGTGCTGTCCATGGACAAGGTGCCGGTCTGGGTGGTTTTCAGGCCAATGTCTCCCAGCGTTCTGAAAGGGTCTCCGGCCTCACCGAACAATGTGCTGAACGCTCTTCTCAACTGATTTTCGAGAATTCTTGACTGGGCATCGCCATTGAGGGGGCCTGCGGTTTCACCATTAAAATCAGTCAACTCATCAAAGGTGGATTTGAGCGTATTCCAGGCATCCACAAAGGCCTGAATGGATGTTTTCACCGATTCTTTATCCAGTGAAACTTCCAGGGTCTGGGGATCGCTGGAAGTTGCTTTCAATTCCAGGGTGATGCCGTCCACCAGATTCTCCAGGGTGTTATCCGGTGATGTAATGGTGATCCCGGAGGCGCCAGAACCAAAACGGACACTGGCATCCCGGGCAGGCTGAAGCTCTACCAGTGCCCCCAGGGTGGCAGAACCGCCGGAAAGACCGCTGAAATCCGCAGTAATGGCATAGTCCGCGCCACTTTCCCGGCTGGTCAGCATCAGTCTCTGGTCATTGCCGTCATTGACAATAACCGCCTGCACCCCTGCATTATCAGTGGCCCCATTAATAGCATCCCTGAGATCGGTCAGGCTGTCTGAACCGGCAGCCAGGGTGATGAAAAAGGATTCACCATTCACGGTAAACGTGGCCGTTCCTGTTCCCAACGTACTTCCTGTATTGATGGGATCAGAGACCAGCTGATGGCGGCTGGCCAGCTGATCCACATAAAAGGTGTAGCTGCCTTCAGCGGCACTGCTGGTGACTGTGGCAGACAGAACGGATTCATTACTCAAGGAGTAAGCTCTGGGGCTCAGGCCATTGACACTGTTCAGGCTGTCTACCTGCTTCTGGAAGGATTCCAGCGCCGCCTTCAGCTTTCCCACCGCCGACAGCTCAACGTTATAAGCCTGCTCACTGCGGTTCAACCGTGCTTCCGCAGGTGCTTTCTCGGCATTGACCAGAGCATCCACCATGCTATTCACATCCAGCCCGGAATAAATGCCGTTAACACTGAACATAATCAGCCCCTGATTAAACGATTGCTGGCTTGGTATCGGCCGGGGGATTCAAAACATAACCGGGAAACGATCGGGTTAATGAGGTGGCGCTTTACAGGGGGGGAGGGCTGTGTGCTGTCAAAACATATACTGGCAACCGCTCCACGGTTTTAGCATCCTGCGTCACTTTTATGCCCTATGGGTACTAACTCCCACATCCTTGTGGTCGGACGTTGCCAGCATACCGTTCATCCATGAACATAAAACGGGAGCAATGCTCCCGTTTTGGGTACTCATCCTGAAAACGCGGATCTTAACGAAGCAGCGACAGGATATTCTGGGGAATGGCGTTGGCCTGGGCCAGAACAGCGGTACCTGCCTGCTGCATCACCTGAAACTTACTCAGGTTGGCGGTTTCAGCGGCAAAGTCCGTATCCATGACACGGCTGCGGGAAGCCGTCAGGTTTTCGCGGATATTGGACAGGTTATTGATGGTTGAACTCAGACGGTTCTGGGCAGCACCCAGTTTCGCCCGTTCAGTGTCCACCAGCTGCAGGGCGGTATCCACAGTCCCCATGGCGGTGGCAGCATTGGCGTTAGTGGTAATATCACCACCCGCTGCAGCGGCAGAAATATCAGCAATAGCAATGCTGATGTTATTGGTAGCACCGTCCTTATAGTCAACGGCAATAGAGAACGTCGTTCCGCCGTTGAGCAGCACCTGATTGTTGAACTCGGTGGTGGTGGCGATCCGGGTAATTTCAGTGTTCAGGGCCTGATACTCTGCATCCAGGGCAGCCAGGTCACTGGCACCGTAGGTACCGTTAGAGGCCTGCATGGCCAGCTCACGCATTCTCAGCAGTGCGCTGGTCATTTCTTCCATGGCACCTTCTGCCGTCTGGGCCAGGGAAATCCCGTCATTGGCATTACGCACAGCAGCAGCCAGGCCACCGATCTGGGCGCTCATGCGGTTGGCGATCTGCAGGCCAGCGGCGTCATCCTTGGCACTGTTGATACGCAGGCCGGAAGACAGGCGCTGCATGGAAGTCTGCAGTCCCCCTTCAGTACGCATCAACTGGCGCTGAGCGTTCATTGAAAAAATATTGGTGTTTACTGTCATTGCCATTGTTTACTCTCCATCCATGGATTTTTAGTCATTGTTCAGCCTGGGCGTTTGTTATTAATAGGCTTGCACGAAGCTGATCCCCACTATTCGGAGGCCTTAACCCTTCTCTTAAATGAAATAAGGACTTTTTTCAGTCGTTTTTAGATTAAAAAAATGATTTTATATATCTAAACTCGTCATCATTGATGAACATACCGCGAATCGAGGAAATCACCATGACACCGGAAGTTGTGGCCGACCTTTTTCGAGATGCCCTGACCCTGATAGTCCTGATGGTCTCGGTGATCATTCTGCCCGGCATGCTGATAGGGCTGTTGATCAGCACCCTTCAGGCCGCCACCCAGATCAACGAGCAGACCCTGAGTTTCCTGCCCCGTCTGCTGGCCACGTTAGTGACCATTGGTCTGGCCGGGCACTGGCTGATCCAGCAGTTTATGGATCTGTTTATCCGCCTTTATCAAACCATCCCTGAGCTGCTGTCTTGATGGTGGGGTTTACCTTCAGTGAGCTGACCGGCTGGATAGGCCAATACCTCTGGCCCCTGTTTCGTATCGCCGCGCTGTTTATGACCATGCCCATGATCAGCAGTCAGGTGGTTGCCCCCCGTATCCGACTGCTGCTGGCCATCGCCATTACCCTGGTGATCGCCCCTCTGCTGCCTGCAGCGCCCTCAGTAGAACCGATCTCCACAACGGCGCTGTTGATCACCCTGCAGCAACTGGCCATCGGGTTTGCCATGGGGCTGGTTCTGCAAATTTACTTCGCCATTTTTACTTCCGCCGGACAGTTTATCTCCATGCAGATGGGGCTCGGTATGTCAGTGATGGTGGATCCCATTAACGGGGTTCAGATTCCGGTGATCAGCCAGGTGTTTCAATTATTAAGCTTCCTGATGTTTCTGGCAGTAGATGGGCACCTTGTGGTGATCTCGGTGCTTACAGACAGTTTCACAACACTGCCCATTGCCCCCTTCAGTCTCTCGCAGCTTGATATCGGGCAACTGCCCGGACTGGGCAGCTGGCTTTTTGCCAGTGCCCTGTTGATGGTCATTCCCGCCATTATCTCCCTGTTGATCGTCAGTTTTACCTTTGGCGTCATGAACCGCTCAGCGCCCCAGTTCAATATTTTCAGCCTGGGCTTTCCCCTGACCATGCTGGGGGGCCTGGTGATTCTGATGCTGATCAGCACCCGCTTTTCCGGCATTTTTGTGGAAATGACCCAGTCCGGCCTGGATCACCTCAGAACCCTGGTGCTTTAAGGAGAGCTGACCGTGGCGGAAGAACAACAGCACCAGGAAGAACGTACCGAAGAGGCATCGGAACGGAAAATCCAGAAAAGCCGGGAAGAAGGGCAGGTCCCCCGCTCCCGGGAGCTGGTCACCACTGCGTTAATCGGCGGCACTTTGCTGGCCTTCTGGCTCAGTGGCCCCATGGCCGGCGGCCAGCTGCAAGCCATTATGAAAAGCAGCTTTCAATTTGATAAAGAGGTATTGCGCCAGGAGGGCTGGCTGCAGACACACCTGATCAACAGTTTCGGAGCAGGATTCTCCGGGCTGCTGCCTTTTTTCCTGCTGATCACTCTGGTCACGTTAATGGCTTCCATCGCCCTGGGTGGCTGGCTGTTTTCCAATAAGCTGCTGAAAGTAAAAAGCGAACGCATCAGCCCCATCAAGGGCATTCAGCGGATGTTCTCCATTCGATCATTGATGGAGGTCGTCAAATCCATTGCCAAGCTGGGCCTGCTGGCTTTTTCCCTGTGGCTTACCGCCCAGTGGTTTTTCCAGGATTTGATGATTCTCAACCGGCTCCCGATCACTGCCTCTATTTATATGGGGCTGAACTACCTGATCAAGGCCGTTGCCGTAATGACTCTGGCCCTGGTGATCATCTGCCTGGTGGATGTGCCTTTCCAGAAATGGAGCCACTTCCGCAAACTGCGCATGACACACAAGGAAATGCGTGATGAAATAAAAGAATCCGAGGGCCAACCGGAAGTCCGCTCCCGGCTGCGGGAAAAACAACAGGAGATTGCCGGGCGCCGTATGATGCAGGCGGTGCCGAAAGCGGACATCATTATCACCAACCCCACTCATTTTGCCGTTGCCATCCGTTATGACCTGAGTCGGGCCAGGGCCCCTTATCTGGTGGCCAAGGGGGTAGACCAGACCGCCCTGAGAATCTGCGCCATTGCCCGGGAATACAACCGTCCGGTGGTGCAGTCACCGGTTCTGGCCAGAGTCGTTTATCACACCACCGGCCTGAACCAGGAAATTGCCGACGAGCTCTATATGGCAGTGGCTCAGGTACTGGCCTATGTGAAGCATCTAGAAGAGTTTCAGGCGGGTCGGCGGGCCATACGACCGGACTGGCCAGATGTGGAAGTTCCGGCGGACTTCCAGGCCCGGTGGGACAAAAAAGCTTTATAAAGCACGGTAGGGAAAACAGACAATGATCAGGGAAGCTCAACGTCTGCTTGGCAGTCTGACACAACAGACCTCACTCCGAACCAGCGGCTTTCGCCTGGGCATTCCCATTCTGGTGCTGATGACCCTGGCGATGGTCACGCTGCCCATGCCGCCTTTTATGCTGGATGTGTTTTTCACCTTCAACATCGCCCTTTCGCTGCTGATTCTGCTGGTCAGCGTCTACTCCCTCAAGCCTCTGGATTTTGCGGTATTCCCCACCATTTTGCTGGTGTCCACCCTGCTCCGGCTGGCGCTCAACGTCGCCTCCACCCGTGTTGTTCTGCTTAACGGGCATACAGGCAGTGATGCAGCCGGAAGAGTCATACAGTCTTTTGGTGAGGTGGTGATCGGTAACAACTATGTAGTGGGCCTTGTGGTGTTTTTTATTCTGGTAATCATCAACTTTGTGGTGGTTACCAAGGGCGCCGGACGAATCTCCGAAGTCACCGCCCGCTTCACTCTGGATGCCCTGCCCGGCAAACAGATGGCCATCGACGCCGACCTGAATGCCGGCATCATCGACCAGAAGCAGGCCCATGAACGCCGGGACAGTGTTCGCCGGGAAGCGGACTTCTACGGCTCCATGGACGGTGCCAGCAAGTTTGTCCGGGGGGATGCCGTTGCGGGCCTGCTGATCCTCGCCATCAATATTATTGGTGGCATGCTGATTGGCACTCTGGGACAGGGACTTTCTGCATCAGAAGCCTTTGCCGTCTATTCACTGCTGACCATTGGTGATGGCCTGGTGGCCCAGATTCCATCACTGCTGCTCTCCACATCAGCGGCCATGATGGTGACCCGGGTGTCCGAGTCGGCGGACATGGGGAATCAGGTGTCCGAGCAGATGCTCTCCTCCCCCAAGGCGATGATCCTGACCGGTCTGATCCTGGTGATTATGGGACTGGTGCCCGGTATGCCCCATGTGCCCTTTATCAGCCTGGGAGTGATGGTCTTTCTGCTGGTCTGGTGGATCAGCAAACGACAACCTGCAGATGATTCCCGGGAACAGAATGATGAAAGTCAGCCCCAGGGACCTGACGCTCCATGGTCCTGGGGAGATATCCCCCCGGTGGACATCCTGAGAATGGAGCTGGGCTTTCGACTGATCGCCCTGGCCGATGAGAAACAGGGCGGGCAACTGCTGAACCAGATCAAGGGCATCCGCAAAAGCCAGTCCCGCCAGTTGGGCTTCCTGATCCCCAGTGTCCATATCAAGGACAACCTGAGCCTGAAGCCCGACAGCTACGCCATCGAATTAAAAGGTGTGGTGGTGGCAGAAGGACAGGTGGACCCCACGAAACTGCTGGCCATCAACCCAGGCGAAGTGTTTGGTGAGTTGAACGGCATCCCCACCAAAGACCCCGCCTACCAGCTGGACGCCACCTGGGTCGAAGCCAATGAACGGGAACATGCGGTTGGCCTGGGGTACACCGTGGTGGATCCCGCCAGCGTCATTGCCACTCACCTGAATAAAGTGGTGGATGAACACGCCAGTGAGTTGCTGGGTCATGATGAGGTAGAGCAGCTTGTGGATAAACTCCGCCACTATTCACCGAAGCTGGCCGATGAGCTGATTCCCAAAAAGATCTCCATGAGCGTGTTTTCCAGAGTGCTCCGGGAGCTGCTGCTGGAAGAAGTCCCCCTGAGCGATATCCGGACCATTGGTTCAACCCTGCTGGAAGCATCGGAAAACCAGAAAGAAACCTGGCAACTGACCTCAGAAGTCCGGGTGGCTTTGCGTCGCAGCATCATTCAGAACCTGGTGGGCAGCCAGAGTGAAATCCCCGCCGTCACTATGAGCCCCGAGCTGGAGCAGATCATAATGCAAAGCTTCCAGCAGGCCCGTCAGGGCAATAACTTTTCCCCGGACTCCCTGCCCCTGGAGCCCGGTGTCGCGGAACAGCTGCAGACCCAGTTACCGGAGATGGCCAGCAAACTGACCGCCGAAGGCAAGCCTCCCATCATGCTGGTCAACGCTTCTCTACGACCGGCCATGGCGCGCTACGCCCGGCTCTGTACCGACAGCATGCATGTATTGTCGTTCAATGAAATTCCCGAGAACAAAGAAGTGGTGGTGGTGGGCAAGGTCGGCTGAGCCGGGCTGTTTGTGTTTACCGCCTGATGGCGGTATCTTGAAGAAATCCCATTGCGTCTGCTTGGTCTGGATCATTCCATGGACAGGAAACCCAAATCCACCACCGACGGCCTAAACGCCCAGAGTGAGGTGAAAGTTCAGAAGGTGCATTCCGGTTCGGAGTTCAAGGACCTGGAAACCTATGACCTGACCAATCCGGATTATAAAATCCACGACCTGCTGCCCACCCTTGAGCTGATCAACCAGCGTTTCTCGCAACTGTTCCGCCATGCCATCAGCAGCATTTTCCGGACCAATATTGATGTCCAGTTTGAAACCGTGGACTCCCTGCAAGTGGGGGATTACCTTGCCAGCCAGACGACCCCGGATTTGCAACACATCTACAAATCCACCACGCTGAAATGCTCCGGGTTTATGGCCATGGAGTCGCCCCTGTTGTTCTCGCTTGTGGATATCTTTTTCGGTGGCACGGGGGATACCCGTGTCAATAACCGACAGGAGCTGACCACCGCAGAAATCCGTATTTTCCAGCGCATCCTCAAGGCGGCTGCCGATAAACAGACCGATGCCTGGAGCAGTATTCTTTCCTTTAAAATCCGTCTGGCCGACAGCTATAACAGCCCGATCTCCACCCTGTTCCGTTCGGACACCGAAATCATTCTGCTCAGCCAGTTCACCCTGCAGCTGGGTGGGCATACCAGCCGCTTTCACATTGTTATGCCCTATCAGGCACTGGAGCCCGTCCGGGAAAAGCTGCAGGCCTTTAAAGTGGCGGAACAGGACCCCCAGTGGCAAAGGAATATGTTGCTGGGCCTGATGCAGGCGCCTCTGGAGCTGTCTTCCCGGCTCTGCAGCCTTGACCTGAGCCTGCGTGATGTCCTTCGCCTGCAGCCCGGGCAGATTATCCAGGTGGACATTCCCCCCCACGTCACCGTGAAAGTGGCAGGGATCCCCAGTTTCAAGGCGGATGTCTGCACCGTTCAGAATGCCCTGGCCATGAAGATCGTCAAAAAGCTTCACGGTGAACACACTGAGGAATCAGAGGTCTACGAACCCGAGGAGAAGGAAATCCATGAGTGATGACAAGGACAGAGAAGGCAATGGCTTTCAACCGGACCAGCCAGATATTCCTGGAGAGGTTAGCTTTCAGGACTCCCTTCAACCAGAACAGTCTGAGAAAGAAGACGACCATACCAATCTGCCCCAGACCGTAAACGACCTTGGAATGATACTGGATATTCCAGTGACGCTGACTCTGGAACTGGGCAGCACCAAAATCAATATTGGTGATCTGATGCGGCTGAATAAAGGCTCCATTGTTGAGCTGGAAAAAGAAGCCTCGGAACCCCTGGAAGTCATGGTCAATGGCACCCTGATCGCCTACGCCGAAGTGGTGGTGATACACGACAAGTATGGCATTCGCTTTCTGGACGTCATCAGTGAATCGGAGCGGCTGAAAAAGCTGGCCTGACCGGATATGGCTTTTCTCCCATGCCTCCTGTGGACAGCCAGGCTGGTAGCACCTTTGCTGTTACTGAGCGTCATTTTGGCACCGGCACAGGCCATGGCCGAACAGGGCCTCCCCTTACTGACGGTCACCGCCGACGGGGGTTCCCAGGAGTACAGTGCCAGCCTGCAGATTCTGATTCTGCTCACCGCCCTGAGTTTTATTCCGGCGGCACTGCTGATGATGACCTCTTTTACCCGGATCATCATTGTCCTGGCCATTCTTCGCCAGGCCCTGGGTCTTCAACAGACGCCCCCCAACCAGGTCCTGCTGGGCATCACCCTGGCCCTGACCCTGCTGATTATGTCACCTTTGTATGAAACCGTTTATGTCCAGGCCATCACCCCTTACCTGGACGACAAAGCGACACTGCTGGAGGCCCTTAAACAGGCCAGTGTACCGGTGAAAAACTTTATGCTTCGCCAGACCCGGGATACCGACCTGGAGCTGTTTTATCAGATCGCCAATACACCGGTTCCCGCCAGCCTGTCGGACACACCCTTAACCATCGCCATTCCTGCCTTTGTTACCAGCGAATTGAAAACTGCCTTCCAGATCGGCTTTATCATCTACATTCCCTTTCTGGTCATTGACCTGGTGGTGGCCAGCGTACTGATGGCCATGGGAATGATCATGCTTTCCCCCCAGATGATCTCCCTGCCGTTCAAACTGATGCTGTTCGTTCTGGTGGACGGCTGGGCCATGATGATGGGAACCCTGGCTTCAAGCTTCTTCTAGGGGCTGTTGGCGTTTCATTATCGAACTCAGCATTTTCGGGAGCGTCTGTAGCAAGGCGCAGCGTTGCAGGAAAGCCGACTGCTTTTCAAAACGCTGTAACACAGCTACAGGCGCTCCCGGCAATGCCCTTCGGGTGGCTGAAAAAGCCCCATCCACTGTGTCAGGCTTACTCAATGTAGAACAACTACAATTTTCGCAAGCCTTCCTTGTGACTGAGGGCTTTTTCAGCCACTGAGTCGGATCATGAAACATCAACAGCCCCTAATATCTCCCGCTCAATCATCTCTGCTTTTTCCCGGAAAAACCGCATCCTGGCATAGAGTTTCAGAATTTCATCATGGGAGCGGCAGGCCTGATCCTGTTCAAGATCTGACCATTGAGGAACAGGAAGGTTTTTCAGATCCCGGCTGTGGATAAACGGGACACTGCCATCGGTGCAGATGCTGGCAATCAATTTCTGCCCTGTTTCCGACTTCAGGAACCGGAATAACACCACCGGGCTTTTCAGGGGATTACCCGGCTTTTGTCGTAAAATAACAAAGGCCTGTCCCGCCACCCAGTTACTGCCACAGATCTCCGGTACCACCGCCAGCTTTCCTGCCTGCCCCTTGATCACCAGCAGGATATCCCCGGCCTGCAACCGTTGAGCCTCTGCCCGTTTCAGCCCGGCTCCGGCGATATGCACTGAACGACAAGGGTTATCCACCTGTCCGGCTTCATTGATGTCACTCACTGTCACTTCCATAAACGTCCGGCCTTGATCAGGCGAATCACTGGCGGCGCCTTTAATCGCCTGGGCACGAATAATATCGAAACCGGACGACAGAGGTTTGCATGGATGGGAGGACAGCCCAACGATCAGGGAACGGTTCACCCCAAGATAAGCCCCAGGATCCATCAGAATGTTGTTTTCACCGGCCTGATCCGGGGCCAGAAATATCTCTTTTTTGACCCGATAGCTGACCCGGGTGTTGGACAGCTCCTGATACTGCTCCAGGATCACCTCCGGATGATTCAGCCTGGTTTTTGCTCCCCCCCGTTTTTTCAGGGGGATGGCCCGGAAATACTCGGAATCGGCATTGATCAGCCGCAGCGAGTCCGAAGCCTCAGCCCGAAATACCAGCAGATACAGAGGTTGAGCCCGGCCCGGTAGCAACCCGGAGGGCAGGCGGATGATCCCTTCCAGACGACCGTCGTCGATCAGCTGCCGCCGGAAAGCGGTGTGCATCCGGGTGTTTTTCTGGAGAAAGGCACTGGGCAGCGCCAGAACAAAATCCCCCCGGCATTGCTTCAGCATATGCTGGACCAGCAGCATTTCCCGCTGACGGAGCGCCGGATCAAAACGCCCATAGAGATCCCGCACGTCATTCACTTTATAACGATGATCCCGGAGCAACACGCCAATGCCCCGGTTAAAAGGCTTCAGGCGGCCCTGACTCAGAAAAGACGGGTTCTCCACCGGATCACCTGCTGCCAGGTGAAGATCGTCGCTTATCAAAGAGCAGATGGCACTCAGGGGATCAGGCTCCGGATATTCACAGTAAACCTCTCCACCCGAAGCCGTAATTTCTGTCGCCAGGGAATAGCTGGACTTCCCGGGAAGGTAAACCGGCTCTTTCCCCTGAATAGAAAGCAGCCCCAGGATAACGGACTGCACCTCCGCCGGTAGCCTCTCTCCACGCTGCTCCCCATAAGCGTGCCGCTTCAGTTCCAGTGCTGCCGGAAGCTCAGAGTAGTGCAATAGGCGGTGCCTTCTGGCCGTGGCAATGGATTCCATCAACCGTTCAATCTCACCGCCGGGGATTTCAGCCATGGCCCTGGAGTGGCCAGACCAGGCCAGCTGCCAGAGAGCTTCCCCTCTGAAAGCCTGGATAGCCTGAAAACGTTGTTGCAACAGTGAGGAACTGACGGCTCCACCGCCCATTTCAATACCGGAGCCAAAACCTTGGCCAAACTTCAGAGACTCATTCAGCAGCCCGGTATCACTCAGGTAACTCCAGGCCAGCATCTGCCCGGTCAGTAACAGGTAACGGTCATACCAGCTCTGCTTTTGCAGGTTGTCCGGAATCAGGGCGTTAACGATCTCCTTTCCCATTGTGCCTCCTGGCATTTCCCATGGGTTGCCCACGGGTTGAAGGGTAGTGTTATAAAAGTCTTTAATTTCCCGCTGACGGCATTAATCAACCACGAATATCATTAATCATCCGCTGATTCAAAAATTTTATAAAAAAACAGTCAGTCAGCGTCTGATTAACACAGTCTGGTGTTGATTAGCAGAAGACATTGCTTGCACCAGAGGAACACGCAGCCTGACTGGCCAAAAGGTTGAATAAAGTGGTCAATATTACCCGGTCGCTTCCCATTTTAGAGTCTATGCTTGAGGAGCGATTCGCTGGCGGAGTCACAGAGTCGTCCTGAAAAACATCGAATGAGGTTACCTTTTTTATGTCGAGTGTTGCTGAGAAAAACCTTGAAGCCCGCGTCTGTGATCTTGAGATGAAGATGACAGAAGTCTGTAAAGCCATTGGCCCTGGAACCCGCAAAGAGCGTGAGGCGCAGTCCAAGCGGACCAATGACTTCCTGGAGCTGATCATTGCCGAGCAGCAGCGTATGGCGTCGCAACAGGAAGTGCTGACCAATGATGTAGCCGAGATCAAAGTCGTAGTTAAAGACCTGGCCCAAAAACAGATAAAGAGCCTCTTTCAGACGGAGCAGCTTCTCACCCGCCAGGATCAGACCGAACACCGCGTAGCCATTGTTGAACGAGATATCGGAGCAGTAAAAACAGATATAGATCAGGTAAAAACAGATATGGATCAGGCCAAATCCGAAATAACCGATATCAAAGAGATTCAAAAACAGATTCTGGCCAGACTGGGCTAAAAGCCACCAGTGGCAGGGAAGCCCTGGCCCATAAATTTCAAACTCCCGCTAAAACAAAGCCTGCACCTTCCCCCTGGCAATCACCCGGGCATCAATCACCTTTCCTGACGACCGGTTGCGGACCCGGATACTTTCTTCAAACTCCCCGCTTTCCATGGCCACTCCAGCCACAGACACCTGCAGCCCCTTTTCCCCCGCCTGAATGGTAACACTGTCGCCCTTTCTAACCAGATACTCCGGGGCCAGATAACCGATATTCAGTAATTTCCCCGCCTTGACCGAGCGTTTCAGCTGGCGCCCAAGCAAGGGTTCAAACTCAGTCAGATAATTGCCCCGCAACTGATTCCATGGGGTCTCCACCTTTTTCAGGTCGGATCGCCCCAGCCTCTGCCCCCGGGCAAGATGGCCACTGCTGAACACCACGGGAACCCACACATCAACCTCCACCAACCGGTAACTGCGCCAGGTACCGGGGCACTCAACATTCACCCTGACAGAGCCTACCGGAGGTCGGCCATTACCCAGGCGGGATAAAGTCAGAGGGACATTGCAGGCAGATAATGCTTTGGTGGCAGGGCGCACAGACAGTTGATACCGGGCATCCGGCAGGGTTTCCAGAAATGCCTGAACTTCGTTCCGGACAAACTCTGACGCCTGACGGTCAATCTGCGGCGTTAACGTGCTCTGGGAGTCACCAGCCCTCGACATCGGGCTGGATAAAAAAAGAACCACCAACAGGGGCAGGCCCCTGGCCAGAAAAAACCGGCTGAATGACATATTGGCTTCCCTGCAAAATTCATTCAGCCTTCAGGCTATCACAAGGATGAGAGTTCCGTCGCCTGTATATAAGGCAAGAATGAAAAGGCAGGAGTAAAGACAAAGAAAACGATTAATCGCTATGAATCACCAGAGCTTCTTCAAACTCCTGCTGTCCATTGCGGGCCTCAATATCAGCGACTTTTTGCACTTCCCGGGTCAACAGGTGCTCAACACCCTGGCGGGTCAGTTGCTTTTGTTGGAGAGAGTGAGCCAGCGTTTCCAGCTGCTTCTGGTGCTCCTGAATCCGCTGGTCTACCAGCTGTGAAATCTGATTCAGAAGGGCCGAGAAATCATTGCGATTCCAGCAGGCCAGCGCTCCGGTTCGTTTACCCAGTTCCGTGTCACAACGACGGCTGGAATCATCCAGCAAGGATTGTTTCTGTTTAAGATCTGCCAACTGCCTTTCCAGCGCCGCTATTTCTTTTTGCAGTGCCTGTTGCTGTTTTTCCAGGGATTTTCCAGCTTTATTCAACAGACCTTGCTTCATGACCCACTCTCCACGGTCTGGAGCCGCTCTTCCGGTTGCCAGAGCGACTCAAGCTGCTGAATGCTATGGAGGGAGTCCACCTGTTCGAAACGGCTCTGCTGCAGAAATTGCTCCATCATGGGCCGCTGCTCTATGGCCCGGTCCAACTCCCTGTCAGCCCCTTCCTGATAGGCACCGATCGCCAGCAGTTCACGGAACTCATTGTAACGGGCATGATAACTGCGAAACTGCAGGGCACTGCGCTGGTGCCTCTGTGAAGTCACCTGGGGCATCACCCGGCTGAGGGACTGTTCCAGGTCAATGGCCGGGTAGTGGCCTCTTTCCGCCAGCTCACGGTTCAGGACAATATGGCCATCCAGAATTGAGCGGGCACTGTCCACTACCGGATCCTTCATATCATCCCCATCTGCCAGAACTGTATAAACTGCCGTTACCGAGCCTTTTCCGACACCAGGACCCGCCCGCTCCAGCAACAGGGGTATTTTACTGAATACGGAAGGGGGATAACCCCGTGAAGCAGGAGACTCCCCTGCCGCCAGCGCCACTTCCCGCTGCGCCTGGGCAAAACGGGACAACGAGTCCATCAGCAGCAGCACCGACTTTCCCTGGTCCCGGAAATATTCCGCTATCCGGTGGCAGTAAAGGGCGGCCCGAATGCGCCGGACCGGAGATTCATCCCCCGGAGCCGCCACCACCACCGCTCTGCTTAATCCCTCAGCCCCCAGGGTATGATCCACAAACTCGCGAACTTCCCGGGAACGCTCGCCAATCAGCCCCACCACGGTCACATCGGCCTGGGTGTTACGGGTCATCATGCCCAGCAGTGTGCTTTTTCCCACACCGCTGCCTGCAAACAACCCAATCCTCTGCCCCTGCCCAAGGGTCAACAGGCCATCAATAGCACGAACCCCCACCATCAGAGGCTGATCAACCGCCGTTCGCTGAAGTGGGTTCATAGGAGGCGGAGAAAACGGCACAGTGTCACTCAGGGACAGGGAGCGATCATCCAGGGGATTGCCCAGAGCATCCACCACCCGCCCCAGCAACTCATGGCCCACCGTTAACTGGTGGTTTAGCGGCACAGGGAGGATACGGTTTCCGGCAGAAACGCCTTCAATACGATTGGACAATGACATCAGAAAAAGGCTTTTGTCGTTAAAGCCCACCACCTCGGCTTCTATTTCCTGACCGGAATCCTGCTGAATCCGGCAGAGCTGCCCCACGGGCATTTTCACCCCGGTGGCTTCCAGCAACATTCCCCGGATGGCGGTCACCTTGCCGGACACCCGGGCCACGGGGACCGCTTTCAATCGATCGAACAGGCCATTGGCATCCATCACGATTCCACCACCCCGGCAACGGTTTTCCCGGATGAGTCAGATATCGCTTCAGAACGGGTCCCGGAGCCTTCCATGCTGGAAATAGCGGGCAATGACTCGCGGATAATGTCCAGGCACTCCACCAGCCGCGATTCAAGCCGGGCCTCAGCTTCGGACTCACTGGCCAGTATCCGGCAGTCTCCCGGTGCCAGATCCTCACTGATCACCACCTGCCAGGGAGCGCCAAAGTCCGGCTTCATCTGCTTCAACCATTCCGCATCCTGCTCATTCACATGGATACTGTATTCGCTCTCTTCCGGAATCAATTCCAGGGTTTCCCGGATCACCGTGATAATCTGATCCTGCCGGGTATTGATTTCCCGACGTATAACCTGGCGACAGACTTCCTCAATCAGCTGACCCAGCCATACCGAAAGCTGCTCCCGGTTTTTCAGGGCATGACTCTGAATACTCTCCAACTCACTGGAAAGCTTCTCTGCCATGCCACGATGTTTTTCAGAGAGCTGTTCAGAGGCCTGCTGTGTCTGTTTTGCCGCCTGCTGAATGGCTTCCTCAAACCCCAGGCGCCGCCCTTCCTCATAGCCTTTCTGGTAGCTCTCCTGATAGTTCTCCTGGGTAAGACGCTGCTCTGTGGCCCGGGTAACATCGGGCTTCCTGGCGGGAACAGCAGAACCGGTTACCTCCGGGGTGCCGGGCTGCTGGCTGGAAGCACTCACCTTTTTCTGTTCACTGGCCGTAAGATCAGCAGATCGAACCGGTCGCCCATCGTCCTGAACAGGGGCTTCATGACCTGCTTTTTCATGAACAGGAAACTGGAATCGACGGTAGGCAGCGGTTTCAGGCTGCCAGATTTTTTTTCTGGTTTTCATCAAATCATGCCTGCTGATTGCATCAGGGTCGGATCTCTATCGGCGTATCGGCTTTCCTTCCCGGTCTTATAGGGTGCCTATACCAATCGCACTTTCTAAATCCCCTATTGCGCTGGTTATCTGAGCAAAAATCCTGCGTTGAAGCTCCTCGCCATAGCTACGGCTATGCCTCATCACTTCGCCTTGTCTTTCCGCCCAGCTACCCATGCTCATAACGGGGTTAGAAAGTTTGATTGGTATTACACAAACCCTGACTGTATAAAGCCTCATAGTCAGCACCGGTCATTACTCAATCATTTCCTCTTCATCATTGAAGGTCAGTTCAATTTCCCCACTGGCGGCAAGCTGTCGTGCAATACGCAGCACATCATTCCTGGCCCCCTGAACCTGGCTGGCCCGGACAGAGCCAAGGTTCTCAATATCCTCCTGGAGGAACCGCGCTGTCCGTTTGGTCATGGTGGCAAGAACAGCATCCATGACCTCCTGGGACACCCCTTTCAATGCCAGGGCCAGGATGTCCTGGCTAACCTCGGCAATGATCTTGCGAAGCACTTCTTCATCCAGCCGAACCAAATGCTCAAAGACAAACATCTGCTGCTCAATCTTGTCCGCCAGCTTCTTATCCTGATCCTTGAAGTAACCCAGCAGGTTCTGGACGGTATGGTCACCCATGCGGTTCATAATATCCGCCACCTGCCTGAGACCGCTGACCGTGGTGTTCTGACTGGTGCTCAGACGACCGATATTGTCATCAAACATCTTGTTCAGCTCCTGGAGGATAGAAGGGTGCAGCTCCTCCAGTCGCGCCACCCGGGATAACAGATCCTGATGAGAGGCCACCGGCAGGCGCTGAAGAATCTCCGCCGCCTGTTCCGGTTCCAGGTAGGTGAGCACCACCGCCTGCAGCTGTGGATGCTCACCGGCAATCAGCTCTGTGATGGTGGCGGAGTCCATCCACTTCATGGTTTCCAGACTGTTGGCTTCATCCCCGAAAATGGAATCCATGACCGTCTTGGCTTCTTTATCCCCCAGGGCCAGTTTCAGGGTTTTATCAAGGTACCCTTTGGAAGAGCCGGTCAGACCACTGTCGTAACGATAGGTGTGAAAAAACAGATCCAGCACCTCCTGAACCTGATCCCGCTTCAGCGGTGCCATGGCCGCCATTGAGGCACTGATCTGGCGGATCTCACGCTGGCTTAAATGGGACATCACCCGGGCCGCCCCCTTTTCCCCCAGGCTCAGCAATAAAATAGCGATGTCTTTGGCGGTGGGCTGACGAACCGCCAGGGCACGGTTGTTGTTGTCACTCATAGCTGCTCATCCATAGTTTGATCACCTGGGCCACCCGCTCAGGCTGTTTGGTGGAAAGCTTGCGCATATGGGTTATCTGGGTTTCAAAATCCGCCAGTTCCGGGGGCAGAAGGTTAAAACTCTCATCAAACAGCACCCGCCGTTCGCTCTCTTCACTTTCTTTGACTTCGCCTTCAACCGGGGCTGGCAAGGTGTTCACCGGTGGCTCCAGCTTCAGGGTGACCTGCTTCATCATCGGACGGATCAGAAAGAGCAGCACCAGAACCCCCAACAGAGTGCCACTGCCGTATTTCACGTAATAGAGCGTCTGGGGCTGCTGCCACCAGGGCAGAGGTGCCGGGGTAACATTCACCGTGGGGACAAAGGGAGCGGTGTGAATACTGATCTGATCGCCCCGGGCCTGGTCAATCCCGGTGGCATCAATAATCATCTGCCGGATACTGTCCAGCCGGGCCTGATCCCAGGCAGTGATCCCCAGCGCCTCATCAGGCTTCTCATTGAACACCACGGCAATACTGAGCCGTGTTACCCGTCCCTGCTGGTTCGATACCTGGCGGACCACCTTGTCCACCTCATAATTACGAACAAATTCTGACTGCACGCTGGTGTTTTCCTGCCCGGCTTCCGGGTCCGCTTCATCGGGCGGCTGGTTACTCAGCGTACCGGGAATACCTCTGGCCAAACCACCAGAGCTGGTCTGCTCTTTTCCCTGTTCACTGCGAATAACCCCGGCTCCGGGATCAAACTGCTCTACGGTCTGAACCACTTTTTCAAAATCCACACTGGCAGTGACCTGGGCCCGGAAGTTGGCCGGACCCACCACAGGCTCCAGCAGGTTGCTGATCCGCTGCTGATAGCGCGATTCCACCTGCTGTTTGAAATCCAGCTGTTTACTCACTTCTCCCAGGGCGCTGTTGTTAAGCAGTACATCAGACGACAGAAGCTTCCCGTGCTGATCAATGACCGACACATCGCCCCGGTCCATATTGGCGACACTGGTGGCCACCAGGTTAATGATGCCTTCTACCTGTTCCGGGCTCAGCTTGTACCCGGGGAACAGATCCACAAACACCGAGGCGGATGGCTTTTCCTGGCGGCGGATAAAACTGCTGCGTTTCGGCAGGGCCAGATGAATCCGGGCATTCCGCACGGGTCTCAGACTGATAATGGTCTGGGCCAGCTCCCCTTCGAGCCCCCTGCGATAGCGGACATTTTCCACAAACTGGCTGGATCCCATTTCCTGATTGTCCAGAGACTCCAGTCCTTCCGGTGTTCTGGCCTGAATACCGGCAATGGACAGTTTCATCCGGGCCTGGCTGAGCCGCCCGGCATCCACCATCACCTGACCGGATTGTGGATGAAGTTTGTACGCCACCCCTTCCCGCTCCAGCACCTCCACAATACTGGCTACATCGTAGAGTTCCTGGTTACCGTACAATGGCTGGTAATCCGCAGCCTGGGACCAGAGCCAGGACACTGCCAGCAGGGCAATCCCCGCCGCCAGAAAGATCATCATCACCGTCTGGTAGCCACGGTTATTCTGAAAGAACTGTTTTGCCTTTTCCCGGTAACCCTGCCAGAGCGGCGCTGACTCACTCTCTGGCTCAGTACCTTCCGTAACCGGTGGCGCTTCTGTATCAGCCATGATGGGATCCTTCCTTGATCACCTGTCCTGCTTAAATCTGCATCCGCATAATCTCTTCATAGGCGGACACTGCCTTGTTTCTCACCTGAACCAGGGCCTGGAATGAGAGCCCTGCCTTCTGGACGGAAATCATGGTTCCCAGCAGGTCTTTGGACTCTCCGGTATCAATGCTGTGCATCTGGGAAGAAGCGCTTTGCTGGAGGTTATTGACCTTATCGATGGCCTGCTTCAGCAGCTTCTGGAAATCAGGTGCTGATTCAACGGGGGACAGATCTGAAGGCAAGACCGACTGCTGCCGGTCCGCCAGAATCGGGTTGATAAGGTCCGGTGAAAGTCCCTGGATATCCATATCCTGCACTCCCTCTTTTATAAAAATGGGCTTCCAGATGAAATAGAGTATCGACGGGCTTTTGACAGAGTTTAGGGAGGGACAGGTAAAGACTATTTCAGTAACTGAATTTCGACGCGGCGGTTTTTATCCCTTCCCGCCGGGCTCCGGTTACTGGCCACGGGGTAGCGCTCTCCATGGAAACGCATCAGCAGTTTTTCCTCGGGAACGCCCAGACCCAGCAAAAAACCATGAATATTCCGGGCCCGCTGTTCCGAGAGCTTGCGGTTGATCAGGTCGCTCCCCCAGGAATCGGTATGGGAGTCAATGGTCATCTTGATAACGGTGTTGTCTGCCATCAGGTAATCGGCAATATTCACCAGACGGGCTTTCTGCCGGTCATTCAGCACTTTCTGTTTCGACTGGTAATAAAAGTGGTTGTGCCGGGCCTGCTGAAAGTTCATTACCAGCAGCTGATCCTGACAGAGGTAGAAGTCACCGGCGGTTTTCTGAATCTGGATGGAAGGCACCCGCAACCGGAAATCAGGGGCAGGTTTCCGGCGGACGTCAACGATCAGCTCCTTACCCTGCTGCATGGACTCCACCAGGCTGGAAATATTAAAGGCGATGCTTAACCGTTTTCCGGATGCAAAATGCTGCTCTTTCAACACCTTTGAAGGGGCATCGGACTTCCAGGCTGGCGGCCCCATGCTGAACACCACATGGCGGTCCTGGTCATACAGTGGATCAGGCTGCAATGTCACCCTTTCGTCCCCACCGGCCTGCGCCGTGAGATCGAAACGTCCCAGGCCGGGAATGGTATTGCTCAGGCGGCAGATAAACTTTGAAGCTTCCAGGGTCCACAGGGTATCACCCAGACCATGGGGGTAAGTCCGGGTCTGGCGTTTTTGTGATGATTCCGGTGATGCTGAGGAGCGGTCTGACTCAACAACCGGTGTCGCCCAAAGCCCTGACAACGGCATAAGCACCAGGGATAGCGTGAAGGCCAGGAATGCCAGCCCCCCCATTACTCACCCACAGGGCTGACGCTGAGCCCACGCTTGTCGTAGGTGGAGGCTGGCTGACCGGTAAACGCCAGTTCAATGATTTTGCGGGTACTGGCCGACAGTCTGGCCAGAAGCCGGCCATTGGCATTGTTGAGCTGGTGGCAGCGACTGGCGGATCCTTCCAGCTGGAACCAGTATTTTTCCATGGCTGCGGGACTGATTGAAGCCGCAGTGCTGACACCCTGTCCTTCAGGGATCACCTGCCGGATAAGGTTAAAAAACTCATTGATGCCCTGGCTGTCCGATGACAGACCCACCTGCTTCAGGTAGTGCTCTCTCAGGGAGGCGTTGATCTGCAACATATTCAACAGTTTCACCTGGCTTTCCAGTGACACTTCCAGGGCCGGGATATCCCTTTCCAGCATCTTCCGGTGTGCCGCTCCCAGCACCGCTTCCAGTTTTCTGGACAGTGCCAGGGCGTCCTGAATGTTGCCCTGCATCCGCAGGCAGATTTCATTGAAATTGGGATCAGCCTGGGGAGTTCTGGCAGGCAGAGCCGGTTTAGTCGTCGTCGCGGTTGAGTTCATCAGAGAGTTCCAGAATTTTATCAGCCAGTTGCTGGTAATCGATGGGAAAATTGCCTTTTTTCAAGGACTTTCGAATGCTCTCCACCCGGGCGGAATTCACCTCGTCCACATCCGCCAGCTGTTGAAACAGCTCATCAATCTTCTGGGCCTCGGCACTGACTTCAAGACGGTCCTCTTCAATACCTGCAGACCCCGCTGCCGGCCGGTTTTTATCCACACTGGTCCTGGAGCTGGCGACAGCCCCTGTCTTTTTCGAACCCGTGCGATTGATGCTGGACATAGAAACCCCTGAAGCCGTGGATCCGGAGAGTCAGGTTATCCATCGGCCACCGCTGGGGAAAACTTAAGAAAGGTAATTAAAAAGCGACAACTGTTTTATGCTGGCGTAGACCTGCTGGCTGGCCGCCAGAACCGTCTGCTGCTGGCTGAGACGGGTGGTTGCCTCGATCATATCCACCGCTTCCAGATCGGATTTGAGCTGCTCGGCAAACAGGCTGATATCGCCATGGCTTTCCCGGATACCGTCCAGAAGGCTCAGGTCACTGCCGCCCCGGGTCTGGGCTTTGCCGATACGCCCGGTGGTATCATCAATCCAGGTCAGGGTATCCGACAGCACTGTGGAAAGATTGATGGGGGTTTTCAGTTCATCAGCTGCGGCCTGCAGGGCATCAAAAATACTGTCCATGGGCGGGGTGGCCATGGGGTCAAAAAAGAGCTCATCCCCCGGCTGGGTCGTCTGAATCCGGGCGGAACCACTGACTTCCACCTCACGAAAGAGGTTGTTCCCCCCGTATACATAATCCGCTCCGGATAAAGTCACTGGCTTCTGGGTGGTGGTGGTGCCTGAAAACAGGTACTGCCCGTCCGCCGACTGATAATTGGCCAGGCTCAACAGGGTTTCATTAATGGTTTCCAGCTCGGTGGCAAAGGAGGCAAGGTTATCGGCATTCTGGGTACCATTGGCGGCCTGCAGCACCACATCCCGGGCCCTGAGTAGCAGGTCATTCATGCTGCTGTACAACGCATCCAGCTGCATCAGCTGCCCGGATGCCGATGCAATATTATCCTCATATTGGCGAATGGCGGTCAGTTCATTGTTCAGCTGGAGCACCTTGACGGTATCAATGGCATCGTCTGACGGTTGCAGAATCCGCCGGCCGGTGGCCAGCTGATCCGAGGTTCTGGCCAGGTTCTGCAAACTTCCCTGCATCACTCTCAACATGGTGTTATTGAAGTTTCCGGTGCTGATGCGCATCCACCAATCTCCCTTTAGAACATGGCCAGCAAAGCATCGAAGGTGGAACGCGCCACTGAAATCACCCGGGCATTGGCGCTGTACAATTGCTGGAACCGGAGCAGGCTGGCCGCCTCCTCATCCAGGTTGACACCACTGTAGGAGCCTCGAGCCGCTTCCGCCTGGGTCAGCAGGGCCGCGCCCCCTTCTGATTCGGTTTTGATTCGGGAGGTCAGCACCGCCATGTCTCCCACAAACCCGGAATATCCGGTGGCCAGTGTGCTCTGGCCATTGTTCATCACGTTCTGGGACTGCAGGGCTACCAGGCTCAGCAGGTTGGTATTATCCCCCGGTCCACTGCCCACAGCGGCAAAGGCCAGCGCCGCGGGGTCTGACAAGACCACATTCAATTCACGGGCGGCATAACGCACCGGAGCCAGCCGGTAGGACTGATCGATGGCCGTGGCATCAATATCAATCTCCACCCCGTCAAAACTCAGGGTGTCAGTACCCGCACCGGATAACACTCCCGACGCCACCATCGACTGATCACTTCGCCGGGTAATGCTGTAATTACCGGCATTATCCACCCTCAGGTCATAATCACTGGCCATCAGCTGGTTCGAGTCATTAATGCGCAGTGCACTGACCGCTGTGGAAACAGTATCCAGGGGCATGACCGCCCCCACCGGGTTGGTTAGATCATTAAACAGTTCAGTACCGGGGTTACCATTCACGTCCTCTCCGGCGAGAAGCTGACTGTTCACACGATCGGCCACCACCACCGCCAGGCGCCCCAACTCATTTCTTGCCTGAACCAGGGCACCGGACTGATAGGCCAGCAGCCCACCCAGAGCTCCGCCCACATCGCCACTCAGAGGAATTTGAGCCTGACCGGCCACCAGCTCCAGCTGGAAGCCGTCTGCCTGATCCACCTGCCCCGTGACATTCAACGTATTGTTACGGTTGCCCAGCACCAGGGGCTGGCCGGTTTTCATATAAATACTGTAAGAGCCGTCGGGTTGCTCCAGCACATTCACGGCCAGAATTTCCGAGAGTTCACGAACTGCCTGGTCCCGCTGATCCATCAGCTCATTGGCGGGCTGACTGCCTGTGGATAACGCACGAAGCTGGTCGTTAAATGACGCAATATTGGTCAACAGACTGTTGGCCTGATCCGCCGACGCCTGCAATTGCTGACCGATCATACCGGCCTGGCCGTCGAGTTGTGCATAAAGGGTATTGAACCGGCCCGCCAGCCCCTCGCTTTCAGTGATCACCACCTGACGTGAGCTGGAGGAATAAGGGTCCACCGAACTGCCATTCAGTGCGGTGAAGAAGTTTTCAAAGCCCCCGGACAGGGAGGTACTCTGGTTGCCCAGCCACTGATCCAGGTCATTGAGATACTGGGAGCGGATCTGGGTTTCACTGAACCAGGACTGACTCTCCCAGAGCTGGGCTGTGAGGAAATCACTGGCAATGCGATTGACCGAACTGGCGCTGACACCGGTGCCCAGGGCACCAATGCCCGGGTAAAGGGTATAGGTGGGAGTGTACTGAACCGTCTGGCGACTGTAGCCTTCGGTTTCCGCATTGGCGATGTTGTTACTGGCGACCGTCAGGGATTTCTGGCTGGCCAGCAGCCCGGAGGTGCCGATCTGGGTCAGGCTCATGGGCGGCCCTGCTGTTGTTTATTATCATGCTCACACCGGATCAAACCCGACGGCATGAGGTGACTACTTTCTTCCTTGAAGGTGGCCTTTCCATCCATAGTCAAATACGCTCACCTGTATGTTAAATCCCGGTTAGCCACACTGACGTTGCTCTTTGGATAACTGATCGTATAGAGCATCCGGAGCAAGATCAGCACCATTAGGCCAGCAAATGGCACCAAACTCGTCAACATCGACCTGTGCAAACAGATCCCACTCCTTCAAGGGAGAAAACATCTCACCATACAGGCGGTCATGGATAGAGAGCTCGCCTTGAAGCCCGTCATCGAAGGTCACAACCAGGACATATCCCGGCTTGGCCTTCACAGAAACAACTTTATTCACAGCTTTACTCCAGGGCATACGCTTACCTCCTGGCGTATGACCTTAGAAGAGTTTTCTGTAACCGCAATCAGGTTCACTCAAAATCAAGTGACTGGGAGTGCCATCGGCCTGAAAATCCCCCCTCTTTAGCACCACTGGTCGGGTTCTCAGAGCCCTGGTCACCCAGCTGGCGAATCAGGGCCTGGGCAATTCCCAGGCCACCGTTGTCGCTCAGATGCTGGGCCAGCTGTGAGTCAAACATGGAATAGAAAAAGCGGACATCGTCTCCCATCATGGGCAGGTCATCATTGCCCGCCATCAGCGCTTCGTTAGCTTTACGCATGCCCTTCAGCAGCTCGTTGACAAACAACGACTCAAAGGCTTTGGCAGCACTTTCCAGATCTTCCGGAGCTTGACGGCTGGCATTGGCCGTAACATCCGAATGGGCCAGAGGGTTGATGGTTGAGATCATTCAACGTTCCCGCTTTTTATTTGGGTCACTATTTAGATAACAATCAATTCCGCTTCCAGGGCTCCCGCAGCCTTGAGGGCTTCCAGAATCGACATCAAATCGGTTGGAGTCGCCCCCACACCGTTGATGGCTGACACCACCTCCTCCAGAGTTACCCCTTCCGGCACCAGATAAATGGCGGCATCCTGCTCTTCTATGGCCACATCACTGTTCATAATCACTTCAGTATTGCCACCGCTGGAGAAGGCTCCGGGCTGACTGGCGGATGCCGTCTGCCTCACTTTGACCACAAGATTACCGTGACTGACAGCGGCCGGACGCACCCGGACATTTTCTCCCATCACCACAGTGCCAGTGCGAGAGTTGAAAATCACCCGGGCAGACGGAGCCGCGGCCTGAACCTCAATCCCCTCTAGCATCGACATAAACGCCACCCGCTGACTGCTGTCCCTGGGGGCCGACACCTGAATAGAGACACCGTTGTCAGCCGCTGCCACACCGGGGCCAAAGAACTCATTGATGGCCTGAACAATCCGCCGGGCTGAAGTAAAGCTGGGCTCTTTCAGGTTCAGCACCAGCCCATTGCCATGGTTGAACGCCGTTTTCACAGACTGTTCCACCAGCGCCCCACCGGGAATACGCCCGGCATTGGTGCTGTTGATCTGGATCCGGCTGCCAGCTCCCGGGCTATCGGCTTTTCCGGTCACCCCTTCCGCCGAAACACCACCGACAATCAGGCTGCCCTGGGCAATGGCATAAATCTGGTTATCTGCCCCTTTCAATGGGGTAAACAGCAGGGTTCCCCCACGGAGGCTTTTGGCATCGCCAATGGACGACACAGTGATATCCAGTTTCTGGCCGGGGCGGGCAAAGGGTGGGAGCGTGGAGTGAACAGTAACTGCTGCGACATTCTTGGAGTTCACATCATTACTGGTAATGGTCAGGCCAAATTCCCGGAGCATATTGACCAGGGACTGCTTGGTAAACGACGACTTATCCCCTGTACCATCCAACCCCACCACCAATCCATATCCGATCAGCTGGTTGGCACGTACACCTTCAACATCCACCATATCCAGCAAACGCCGTGCACTGGCAGAATCAGGCAATAGCAAGATCAAGCACAGCAGGCTGATCAAGACTGGGTGAAACATTGGGTAGCGTATTTCCATAGCGTTAAGCCGCCCTAAAATGGAAACCATGGGCTATTCAACATCCGGGTTAACCAGCCGGGCTTATGGGCATCTGCATTGATTCCCAAAGCCACATAGTCCACCTTGGCTTCTGCTAGCCGATTAGACGACACCGTATTATCCGTACTGACATCTTCAGGCCGAACCAACCCACTAATACGAATCCGTTCCCGGTTTGAGTTTATGGTCAGCCACTTGTCTCCCTCTATTTTGAGGGTGCCATTGTCCAGGACTTCAACCACTTTCACAGCCACATTGCCTTCAAGCCTGTTGGTCCGGTTGGCACTGGTGGTTCCCCCGTAATCTCTGGATGGCTGAATATCAAAAGCGAGAGAGTTACCACTACCTGGCAATAGGCTGGCACTGCTTCTACCCAAAATGGTGGGATCTGGAATAGAAATGGTGTTGTTCTTGACCACATTGCTTCCCCCACCCATTTTGATATCCGTATTCCCTTCCAGTACAACCGTCAAAATATCCCCCAACCGATAAGCCCGCCGGTCAGAGACCATCAAACTGCTGTAACGGGGATTAAATAAACTGCCGGTGGGAATTGCCGGTGAAGCTGAGACGGAAACCGGTTGTTGCACGACGACAGGTTGAACAAGATCCGCAGGTTTTTCAGGTGTCTTTTGGGCGGACTCAGGCAGTGGAGCCGGTGTTTTTTCCGGCTGGCTCTGACAGCCTGCCAGCATTATCAACACCACTATCAACCATCCAGCCTTCATACCTGACTCCTGTTGTTTGTTATTTCCTAAGCTTCTTTACTACAACGTCTGATTCACGTACTGCATCATTTCATCAGCAGCAGCAATCACTTTGGAATTCATCTCATAGGCCCGCTGCACTGAAATCATATTGACCAGCTCTTCCACGGTACTGACATTGGAGGTTTCCAGAGTAAACTGCTTCAGGTACCCCAGCCCTTCCTGGCCGGGAATGGCCTCAATGGGGTCACCGCTGGCGGCAGTCTGCTGATAAAGGTTGCCCCCCTGGGACACCAGACCAGCGGGATTAACGAAATTGACCAGGGTGATCTGACCCACTTCCGTGGGATCCACCAGCCCCTGCTGCTTGACCATAACAATTCCGTCGTCGCTTATACTGATCCCGGTGGCATCAGCCGGAATAGTAATGCCCGGCTCCAGGGGAATCCCGTTGGCATTAACCAGCTGACCATCGGCGTCCAACTGAAACTGTCCGTTTCTGGAATAAACCTGGGTGCCGTCCGGCTGGGTAAACTGAAAAAAGCCGTTGCCAACAATGGCCATGTCCAGGGCCTGACTGGTGGTCTCATAACTGCCGGGGGTGAACACCTTCTGGGTTCCGGTGATCTTGACTCCAGTGCCTACCTGCAATCCTGATGGCAGTTCATTATCCTGGTCGTTCAAAGCACCCGGCTGCCGTTGTATATGGTAAAAAAGGTCTTCAAAACTGGCCCGATCACGTTTGAAGCCCACAGTGTTTACGTTGGCCAGGTTATTGGAAATAATGGCCATCTGCCGTTCCTGGGCCGCCAACCCGGTTTTACTGACCCAAAGCGCTGGATTCATTCCCTGTTCTCCCTTTTATTGCTTATTCCGGCATTTCTCATCCCGGTATTACTGATCCCTGACCAGCCGGTCACCGGAAGCGGCCATATCCCCCGCCGCTTTCATCAATTTCATCTGGGCCTCAAACTGTCGGCTCAGGGATAAAAACGACACCATCTCTTCCAGGGCATTGACATTACTGGACTCCAGATAACCGGTTCTCAACCGGACTTCCGGGTCTGCATCAGCCTCTTCCCCAAATGCAGATACAAACAGGCCATCCGCAGATTTGGTCAGTGTTCCTGGCTCCGGGTTCACCAGTTTCAACCGCCCTGCCTCAACAGCCTCCCCTCCTTCTCCAACAGGGATCACCGTAATCGTGCCGTCTATTCCAATGTCAATGGATTGATACTCCGGTAACTGAATCGGCCCGCCTTCCCCCACTACAGGCAGCCCCTGGGCCGTCATCAGTTGTCCCTGGGCATTCACCTCCAGCTGGCCGGCACGGGTATAGGCTTCATTGCCGTTGGGGGTTTCCACGCTCAGCCAGCCGTCACCATTGATGGCCACATCCAGCTTGCGCCCGGTGGTCTCCATAATGCCTGCTTCATAACTGCTGCCCAGTCCCCGGGCCACTGGCATCACCCGGCTGCCCAGGCCATCGCCTTCCAGGGCCACCGCCAGACTGCTGACAAAATCCCTGCGGAACCCGGCGGTGGCACTGTTCGCCAGGTTATTGGCGTGCACCTGCTGGGCCTTCATGGCCAGGTTGGCACCGGCCGAGCTGATATAAAGGACTTTATCCATGGCTGTCGGTCGCTCGTCAGATAATATTCATCAGGGTCTGGGTCAGGTTATTGCTGGTCTCAATGGTTTTGGCATTGGCCTGATAATTACTCTGGGCCTCAATCAACCGGACCAGCTGGGAAGAGATATCCACGTTGGATTGCTCCAGCGCGCCGGACTCCAGGGTACCCATGACCCCGGAACCGGGAATCCCCACCAGGGCATTTCCGGAAGCAAAACTGGACTGCCACAGACTGTCCCCCAGGGGTATCAACCCATTGTCGTTAGGAAAATCCGCCAGCACGATCTGCCCCTGAGTCTGGGTCTGGCCATTGGAGTAAAGGGCCTGCAGAATGCCTTCACCGGTGATCTGGATTCCGGTCAGAGAGCCTGGGGGGTAACCGTTCTGAGCCACCTGATTCACGGAAAAATCCGCTCCCAGCTGGGAGAAGCTGGAAATATCAATATCCATACTCATGGCGCTGGCCCCCGCCAGTCGGGCGTCACCACCGGGAATCGACAGGTTCACGATACCTCCGGCCGGAGTCGCCAGGCTACCGTCTGAATTAAAAGTGATGGCCTGGGTCAGGTCTGCGGAAGCACCATTGTCAAAGTAGAACTCCGCCTGCCAGGTGTTGTCTGCGGTTTTGGCAAAATACAGGCTGACGGTATGGGAAGACCCCAGGCTGTCGTTCACATCAAACGCCATGGTGGAATTAAACGTCGTTGGATCACTGGGATTAATGGCTCCAACCAGTGCGGTAGAGCGGGCATCCAGATTGGCGGAGCCGCTGACCTGGCTGGTCGCCTGGGCGGCCATGGTGTTCTGGCCAATTCTCAGATCCGTTTGAGTACCTGCCAGAATGTTGCCGGAGGCATCCGCTGAGTACCCCTGCAGGTTCATGCCCTGGTTATTCACCAGGTAGTTATTGGCATCCAGAGAGAAATAGCCGGCGCGGGAATAAGCCAGCTCGCCATTGTCGCTGACCATGAAAAAGCCCTGGCCATTGATGGCCATATCCAGGGCGTTTTCGGTATAGGTGATACTGCCCTGGGAAAACTGCTGGCTGATATTGGCCACCTGAACCCCGGCCACCTGGCTGTTACCTCCGGCCACCGACGATGCATACACATCCGCAAACTCAGCCCTTGAGCCTTTGAAGCCGACGGTATTGGTGTTGGCGATGTTGTTACTCACCACCTCCAGATCCTGCTGCGCCGCATTCAGCCCGCTTAATCCGATTTTAAACGACATCGCTCACCTCCCTGTTTTTATATAACTCAGCTGTCTGTTAATACGTTTCCCTATTCACCAATCATCGATACAGAAGACAGCGGGAAGGACCCGATGCCATCCAGTTGCAGACTGGCTCCCCCGATTCCGGCTTCAACTCCGGTCACTCTGGCCTTTAAACCCACACCAGCAGCAAAAGCCTGGTCACCACTCACCGCCGTTGCGGTAATGGTGTAATTGCCTGGGGCCAGAGTATCCAGTGAGAATGGCACCGCTCCAGCCTGCTGCGGCCCCAGCGAGCTGGACTCCACCATTGAACCGTTGGAGTCGTATACCCGGATCAACACATCACTGGCATTCACCGGCAGTTGCGCTTGCCCCTGGATATCGGTGCTTTCCTGAAGGCTGACCCGGTTGGTACTGACCTGAATTTCCTTGCCCACCAACTGGGCTGCCCCCAGCATCTGGGTCTGCTCCAGGGAGCTGGTGAGCCCACTGATTCGCTCATCAATGGAGTTCAGGCTCTCCACCGAGGAGATCTGGGAGAGCTGGGTCAGCATCTGGTTGGTATCCAGGGGTGCCAGGGGGTCCTGACGATTGAGCTGGGCCACAAACAGTTCAATAAACTGGTTCTGGTTGACCTGAAGCGACCCCGAAGGGTTCTGGACTGTTGATGGGTTCTGGACAGTCGTGGTCTGCGAATTGTTTACCGGGCTGATCCCTGCCACCGTTCACCTCTTGCTGGTCCACATAAGACCCCAGGAGTGTGGTCAAAAAACATCACTCTCCCAGAGCCAGTAATCGTTGCTGGAGTTTTCTGGCGCTCACCATCACTTCCATACTGCTCTGATAACTACGGGTAGCAGATAACATATCTGCCATTTCCTGAATCACATTAATATCGGGGTAATAGACGTACCCGTCGTCATCCGCCAGAGGGCTGCCCGGCTCATAGCGACGATTTTTGTCACTGGGAGGCATTCTAAACACGTCGTCCACCGTTACCTGGGCTGACTGGCCACCGCCACTGGCCTGCTCATAAAGGGTTGAAAAAACAGGGCGAAGAGGACGATAGGCCGCTTCCGGAGAGCTTCCGGCGCTGGACATATTGGCCAGGTTGCTGGCAATGCTGTTCAACCGAACGGTCTGGGCATTGAGGGCCGATCCGGAGATGGCGTAAAGGTTGCTCAGTGACACGTTACATACCTCCTCTTATGGCCAGTTCCAGGGAACTGAATTTTTTCCGCAAAAACGTCAGACTGGTCTGAAAATCCAGGGCATTCTGGGCAAACGACGACTGTTCAACCCCCAGTTCCACGGAGTTGCCATCGCTGCTCTGTTGATGGGGAATCCTGAATTTAAGAGACTGGGTATCCGCAGAAAGATTGAGTTCAAGGTGCGCTTCACTGGCAGTGCCGGGGGCGTTCAACTGATGCTTGAGAACCGCCTCAAACTCCAGATCCCGGGCCTTGAACCCGGGGGTGTCAACATTGGCAAGGTTGCCCGCCAGCACTTCCGCACGAAGCCCGCGAAAGGCCAGTGCCTGAGGGTGAATACCCAGGGCGGTATCAAAGCTGATGGCCATACTGATCACTCCAGCAATGGTTAACGCTATCAAGATTTATGAACAGACGGCGACTGTTCTCCTGTATCACAAGCTTGTATCTGTTGAGGCCGTCTATTCTTTAATCACCCTTTCATTCCAACCCTTCTTTACCAGGGAGTGTAAACATGATCAAAGCCTTTGCTGCGCAGGAACCCGGTGTTTCACTGGAGCCCTTCGAGTACGACCCGGGCCCACTGGCAGAAACCGATGTGGAAATTAACGTGGAGTTCTGTGGTATCTGCCACAGCGACTTGAGTATGCTCAAAAACGACTGGGGGATGACAACCTATCCCTTTGTCCCCGGCCATGAAGTGGCTGGTCGTATTGGCGCAGTGGGCAGCAGAGTCACCGGGCTGGCTGTAGGCGACCGGGTGGGGCTGGGCTGGCATTCGGCCTACTGCAACCACTGCTCCTCCTGTCTTCAGGGTGACCATAATCTGTGCGGATCGGCTCAGGGCACCCTTATTGGCCGCCATGGTGGCTTTGCGGACAAAGTCCGGGCTCAGGCAACCAGCGTCGTCAAACTGCCAGACAGTATCAGCTCAGAAAAGGCCGGCCCCCTGTTCTGCGGTGGGATCACGGTCTATAACCCCATGGTTCAATTCAATCTGAAACCCACCGCTCAGGTGGCAGTCATTGGCATAGGCGGGCTGGGTCATATGGCCGTTAAATTCCTGCGAGCCTGGGGCTGCGAAGTCACCGCCTTCACCCGTTCAGAATCAAAACGTACGGAAGCACTGTCTCTGGGCGCTCATCGAACCCTGGACTCAACAGACAGCAAATCACTGGCAAAAGCCGCCGGGCAATTTGACCTGATTCTCTCCACGGTCAACGTCAGCCTGGACTGGGAAGGCTACCTCAATACCCTGAAACCCAGAGGGCGATTACACTTTCTCGGTGCAGCAACCGAGCCAGTGCAATTCAATGTATTTACCCTGCTTATGGCCCAGCGGAGCATTTCCGGCTCGCCCGTGGGCAGCCCTGCCACCATAGCCCAAATGCTGGACTTTGCTGCCCGGCACAAGATCCACCCGGAAGTGGAGGTCTTTGATATGACCGATGTAAATCAGGCCATGGATCATCTGGCCAATGGCAGCCCACGGTATCGGGTGGTACTCAGAAATAATCAGTCATCAAAATGACTTTGATCCACAAGAGCCTGCTGCAAAGTCCTGGTTTCCCATAAGAGACAGGTGCTTTTCAGCAGCCAATCAAAGTCACGCACTGACAGATAAAACCCCTCACGGCCAATGCTCTCTCCAGGAACCAGGTAGATACCGGTTTGCCTCGCTGCTGACAGATCCAGCCGCTGAAAATAACAACAAGGGCCGTCTATACCCAAAGGATTTCAAGTTGCTACGCGACGGCAAAAGAGCGAGACCCCAGGAGCTTAGATGAACTAAGTGACTGGGGTGAGCGATTGCAGCCAACAAAGTAGCAGCTTGAAAGGCGACGGGTATATTTCCCTGTTGACTCCAGTAGGTGGATGGCAGAAAAGACCTTCATCCTCCCAGAGAGCTGATTTTTTATTCGATTTAATTTATTTTGATTAAATAGCTCCTGTTACAGGAGATGGTTCACCTCAGATAACGTCCACGAAAAGGATTTCAATAATGGACACACGCAGCTTAATCATTGGCGGGCTGTTCAGCCTTTCTACCTCTACAGGCCTTGCGGAAGGCCCACTTGAACCCCTGTCCATGGAAGGCCTCTGCCTGCAGGCTGGCGTCATCAGCCAGAAAGAGCAAAACACTGAGTTTCATCAGTGGCTGAAAAAATGGCCCCCAGGCCAAAGAGGCCGCCTGGTTACCCTTACGGCCTGCAACCAGGGCCAGGAACAGGACTGGGAGGCAGATACCGGGGGCATTTCCGGTCGGGGTGGCCGCCTCAATGTCCTCCGTTTCAGAAATCGCTTTATTCCGGTGCTGGCGCCAGGACCCCGCTTCAAGCACTACCCGGTGAAACTGAACAAGGGCAGGCTGATGTTCAACGACCATAAAAACCAGCCCCGGTGCCTGATCCCCGACAGCCGTTTCCGGTTTAACAGTGCGCCTCTGGAAGAGTGCTTGAATCAACAGGAGACCCAAGACAACAGCCGCTGGCTCTATGCCATGCCGCCGGAGCCGGGAGAAGAAGGACTGGTTGGCCTGGCAGGCATCGACAGTGATCAGGATGGGATACGCGACGATGTTCAGCGGTTTATTGCGGCTTCAGTGCAGGAGCCACCGGAGATTGTAGCCTCTGTCAAAGCAGTAGCCAGCAATAGCCAGGCTGAGCTCATCCATGCCTACGATAAAACCAAAGTACTAGAGCTTTCTGACCAGACTTTCGCTGACTTTGGCTACTTTTTATACAGGGCCAATAACGACCCCAACAAGTATTACCAAAAGCTGAAAGCCAAGCTCTATAACATCATAGAGCGACTGAAGGCCTATAACACCATCAACAGTTACTTTAGCGGCATGACTTTTGCCATGCCAGACAACCTAGAAGAGCTGTGCCACTTCGAGAAAGGCCAATAATCAGAACTCATTTTTCAAGGATGATGAAACATGAAAACTGTCATTTCCTGCCTGTTATTGTTCTTCTCTGTCAACTCCTGGGCACAAAGCTACACGGTTAGCCGGCCTGAACTATCCATCTATTTTGGCAATGGCATGGTGAGCGACCGCGGGGATGCCAGAACGTCGCAATCTGCAGGCTGTTTAGCTTGCAGAGCACGCACAGGTCTTATTTGCACCTTCCCTAATAGATGCCTGGCATGTTTCAAATGCAAAACATCATGAAAAACCAACCTATGATTTTTGCCAGGCAGGTGGTTTTACACTACTGCAAGAACTGAACTAAACGGCAAGAAAGCCTCATCCCTTTGCCTCAAAATCATCTTCCCTTAGCTTAGCGGTTCCATCAGGCTGCAACACCCAAAGCTCTTTATGAATAACCCCCTGAGCTTTATTCATTTTCCAACCTGAAGAAAGGATTGCGCTGTCTTTATCAACCACCGATATTTTCGGGTCAATGTACTCTACCCCCTTAAACCCATCATCAATCAATTTTTGCCAGAAGGCCTTAATTTCAGAAGTCCCCGTATAAGTTCCAAAAGGCCGGGCATGCATAACCGCATCCTTTTCATACTGATCAGCACAACCAGCAGCGTTCCCGGCATTAAACGATGACTTCCATTTTTGACTGGCTTGTTCCACAGCGCTGAGAACCAATGTCTTTTCATCATCTGTCATCATAACCACCGATATTCAAAAGAATTAAACTCAGGTTCAGGTTAACTGAACATTAAATACTGTAGCATGTTTAAATCAGCCAGGGCTGCCCTTGCACCGAGCTCTCGACGACATAGACTGACTGCACTGATGGACTGGAGGTTATCTTCGAGCTTCAATCCATTCAGTAACCCCCATCAAACAGCACCATGAATATCAGAAAAGCAAAGTGCTTTTCACGACAAAAACCGCAACCGGGAAGCATAATATAGAGGCCAGACTTTGTTATTGTGAGGGTTGTCGCCTTCCTGGTTTCCTCCTACTGAACCAATCAGTTTTACGGTAACACCTGGGGTGTAACGCCCTACATAAGACTTCAGGCTCTTGGCCCTGGTGCGCTTTCCTGACTTGACCTCTACAGGAACAATTCGTCCGTCTTCTGTTTTGAATAGAAACTCAATTTCAGCCTGACTGAGCTCCCAGGAATAGGTGGGGTAATAACCCATCACCCGGAATTCATTCTGAATAAAATTCTCAGCGAGATACCCTTTATACTCAAAGCTTTGCTGGAGATGCTCTTTATAGCTGATGTCCAGCATATGGCCGAGCAACCCCACATCAAACAGAAACAACTTGAAAAAGCTTTCTTTTCGATACGCAGAAAGCGGTGATTTCGGCTTATCGCTGATGGGGTAGCAGCGAGAGACCAGTTTTGTTTTTTCCAGCCAGTCAATAGGGCCACTCAAATCCATATAGCTTCGTTTGCGCTCAATGACTCCGTTAAACCGGTAGCGCTTGACCGAACCATCCAGGTTTTTGGACAGCTGCAAAGGTACATTACGGAACACCTGCTCAATGTGCTGTGCGCTGGTTTTCCCGGCATATTTACCAAAATCTCTCAAATACCCGGTCAGCAGGTCCCGGTGAATCTGGCCTATCCGTCGGCAACGCTCATTGATGCTGCTACTGTCCTGATCAGAAAACCAGGCTGCTACCGCCTCCGGCATCCCACCCACGTAATAGTAATCAAGCAGCAAGCTCCACAGCTTTCCGTGCACAGCCTGGAGCCGGGATCCCTGGCGAAAAGCTGACAGTATCTTCCGGTTACCCGACGCCATGACAAACTCTTCAAAACAGAGAGGAAAAAGTTCCAGCGACTCCACCTTACCCACAGGGAAGGCATCCAGCAGGCCAATGTTAGAACCGGATGCGCAAAGATAGAGGTCGGGACGTTGCTCCGAAAAATATTTAAGGCTGCTGAGCGCCCTGGGGCACTCGCCAATTTCATCAAAAAACAACAGGTCATTTTCAGGATCAATATCCACATCCAGTTCCAGCTCAATATTCAGCAGAATATCCGATGGAACCAGGCTCTCCTCAAACAGCGCCCCCAAACCGGGATTAGCGAGAAAATCCAGTTTAATCACCCGATGAAAACAGGGCTTCCCAAAGCATTCCTCAATAAGGTGTGTCTTTCCGACCTGCCTTGCCCCATCCAATAATACAGGCTTACGCTGCGGCTGCTTTTGCCATTCAACCAGTTGCCGGGTTAATAACCGTTCCATGCCCGCTCCAGAGTCAAAACTGCATTTATTATGGCATACCAGCCACAAAAACGTCATTTTTTACAATGAAAAAATACAGAAAAAGCAACTTTTTACTAGCAAAAAGTACAAAACCACATATTTTTTACTGGCAAAAAATACAAAGCCCATCACTGATGACCAGGGGGCGGGGAGCGTATCTCACCCACCGCTTTGAACACTTACCTTCAGCTTCCTCTTGTCCAGTTCGCCAACAATGGCTTCTTCGCCTACGCTTTCCAGACCTTCAGGGCAGGTACCCATAAGTTTTCTAAAACAGCCTCAAGTGACTGTTCATTGGAATGGACATTCCCGGCTACCGCCTGCACTCACTGAAAGGAGGACGTCAGGGCATCTGGTCAGTAACCGTCAGTGGCAACTGGCGCATCACTTTCCGATTTACCGAAGCCGGTGTAGAAATTGTCAATTACGAGGATTACCACTGATGGAAATGTATAACCCTGCACACCCCGGCTCAATCCTGGGAGAAGACATTCTCATGCCTCTGGGCATCAGCATTACCGAAGCGGCTGAGCATCTGAATGTCAGCCGCAAGACACTGTCCAAAATCATCAATGGCCGGGGAGCCATTACCGCAGAAATGGCTCTGCGGCTGGAAAAAGTATTCGGCAAGCCCTCAGCTGGAGTCTGGCTGGCCATGCAGAATGACTACGACCTATGGCATCTGAAACAGGGTAATCTGGAAGTCACCCCCTATCAGCCGGATGCCGCCTGACGCCGTTCCCCCCTGACAGAAAGTCTGGCCAGTGAAGGCTCGGTCAAAAACGGACTGAAACGTCGACCAATATGGATTTTACGGCCGACTAATATGGATTATTCTCCCGTCTATTATGGATTTTCAGCCAGCATTTCCCACTAAAACTGCCGCCAACCCCAAAATAGCCAGCAGACTGATTCAGCTACAAATCCACAGAACAACAGGCTTTTCACGGCTCAGGGCAAAAAACGGTCTGACTTTCTTTTTTTAACCCTTTTTGCCGGAAGCCTCACCCCTGAGCCAGAAACCGACATGGCTCTGGAGATCGATTGTTCCAGCGCAACCTTCAAGGCAGGAAACACCTCCCACTGATCAAACCGGGCAATAAAATCCGTGGCTTTGTCCGCAATTTCCTCCAACCTGAGCGCAGGATGCCTGAGCCCTATGCGCTTGCCATATCGAACCAGTTGCTCCTGATTGGGAAACATCCGGCTTTTCTCCATTTTCAGGGCCAGGTCATTGGAATCCAGTGGATACACCGTGGTGTTAACCACATCGTAAAGAGGAGAGAGCCTCAATCCGGAAACAGGGTTGATCGAGTCATAAAGCAGGGCAAAATTTTTCAGATGGGCATCGCCATTCCCCAGTAAACAGCTGATGGCCACATAGTCAAAAATCTGATCCACCTGCCTGGGGTCACGGGTATACAGTTGCACGACTTTGGCCACCTGCTCATAGGAGCTGAGGTATTTGTCATCCCCGGATTTTTTCATCAGCACGGCAAAGTCTTCCATGCCAAGCGCCCGGCTACTCTTTTGATCAAAGCCCTGATCAAAGTCAAGATCAAACCGCTTCATAATAAACAGCTCCCGGTTTCGGGACAGCCAGAACTCCGGAACAGGAATCCCACAGTCCCGGGCGATGCTCATACAGATAAACTCATTCAGCGCCAGATGCTCGTATTCATCACCACCGGTTTTAACAATTAACTCAGGCTCAACAAGAAACCCACGCTCACTTGCTCTCTGAGTATTCACCAGAAGCTTGGGCTGAACTCCGGACACCGCTGCAGTATTTAGCAGGTATTTATCCAGCAGATAGTCAAAGGCGCTTTCCCGGCTGTCCCAGTTCACCAGAGAATCCAGGCTGTCATACCCCCCAACATCCACCTTCAGCTCACTCTCATAAGTCAGACGACCAATGCCCCTGTTTTGCTGGAGGGCCAGAAACAACATGTCGTTCACTTTGATATAGCGCCGTAACCGCTCAACCAGCCTTTTACGGACATAGCCTTCCGGAATGTTCATCTGAAACACCGGGTGTAATGCCCCACTGTTATAGGAAGCCACCTGCCAGGGCATGGTCAACGAAACCTCTTCCCCCTGTTCGGCATAGGCAAAACAATACGAACCTTTTTCAAAACTCAACAACCCTGAAAAGCCAGCGGGAGAAGCTACCCGAACCCGGCTCATTTTTTCTGGCCAGTCCTGAAAACCGGTATCTGTCATCTTTGCCAAAACGGGTCTCCTTTGCTTAGCATGGAGCCTAGCCCTCATCACCAAACAGATGGTCCAGGTCATCCCAGGCAGGCTTGGACGCATTACGCACAGTCAGTTCCAGATCCAGTAGCCCGAGATAATTGTTCAGCGCCCAAATTGCGCCCCGGTAGCGATTGTTTTCGATCGCTGAAATGACGCTCCGGGTCGTTTTGGCTCGATGGGCTGCTTCAGTCTGGTTCCAACCCCTGGCTTTTCGCCGTGTTCGGCACTCATCCCCAATGGTCTGGGTAGTCATTTTTTAGAACCGCAATATTGACCATATATACATTCAATATAGCCTTTAAAATAAATTATGACCATATATAGATTCATAAGATAAAAACCTGTGCTTTCTCAGTACCGTTTGTACGTCAGGCGGGAAAGTCGTTCTGAGCAACTCATCGTGGATGAGTAGTCCTTGCTTTTCAATACAAGAGACTTTCGCTTACTGCAATATCAAAATACTGGTCGAAAGGACTTTATTGTGGGTGAACGGGCAAGGCCTAACCATCAGGCTAGAAAACAACCAAATGAAAGAAATTAAAATGAACGAACGCCTTTTATATTGTGAGTAGGATTAAGCCGAATGCCCTATAAACAAACACTTACTAAATTAATGCAATTTAAAAGCATACCTCCTCCCGAATTTTCATAATGTATAATTCCATCGAAAAAATATTTGACAATCTGTCCAGAAACATTGTAGGGTTAAATTACCTTGTGGTAACAAGGTAGTGGCTCTTGGTAAAGAGCCGAAAATATGAACAGTGAAAACTAGTTCAGGAACATACCAAAAGCCATCGTTTTTATTCCAGCTTGGTTAATACCTGTCTAGTTTCCATAAAAAATGAAAATGGAGACTAAAGATGAAAAACATGAACGCCATCATTAAATTTGATTCTGTTTCTACAGTTAATGATTATTGTTTGACCAGGATCAGTGGGGTTGTTGACGCGAAAAATTTCGCAAAAATTGTTGACATTTCCGACTTAGCTGCAAACCCAAGAAAGCCTAAAGCAGGACGAGTAACAGATGACATCTTCGATAGTCTATGTAGCTCTCAGGAACTATTTCAATTCAAAACAAAGGGCTTATTAATTTCTGCATCAGTATGCGACACACTCGAACGCAAGAGATTCAGAATTTACATGAATGACCCTGATGTAGATGGCGTTCTTGATGGTGGCCATAACTCTCTTGCTATTTCTCTTTACCTTCTCAGTAAAACCTCTCTTGGAGCTGGTTATAAAAAGATCAAAAACTGGGAACTATTAAAGGAAAAATGGGATGAGTATAAAGGCGAGTTATCTGAAATAATCGAAGATGAACGCTTCTTGGTCCCAGTTGAAATACTTACAACAAATGGCCAAGAGGAGAATAATTTTATAAATGAAATTCTCGAAATTGCTGAAGCTAGAAATAACAATTCACAACTTAAAGAAGAGACAAAAGCGAATAAAGCAGGACATTACGACAAACTAAAATCCAAGCTTGACAAAGCTCTAGGCGACAAGATCGAATGGAGAACAAATGATGGAGGATCCATTAAATCTAGAGAGATAGTAGCACTATCACTTATTCCTATATCATTAATTTCCGAGGAAATTGCTGGTATTAAAATAACCCCAACCAAGATTTTTTCTTCGAAAGGTGCATGTGTAGAAGACTTTAATAGAGTTTTTGAAAAAGCATCAGATTCTGTTTCTGGAGCAAAAAGAGCGCTTTCAAATGACTCTTTTGAAAGCGCCATTGAACTCATGAGTATAATACCAGCACTCTACGATTATATTGAAGAGTCAATAGGTGAAGCATACAATAGTGCGTCTCCAGGTTATGGCCGAATTTCTAAAATACAGATTTTTGAAGATGGCAAGTATGACCCCAAGGACAAGCAGAAGAAGTACTTAAAAAAGGCGCCTAAATCTAAGTTTTACGAACAGCCTATGAAATACAAAAGCCCCGAGGGCTATATAACCCCGATTGTTTATGGATTGATTGCCTTAATGAAAGTTGATGACAACGGTATTGTTTCATGGAAAGTTAATAACCCCCAAAAATTTCTCAGCGAGAACCTTGGCAAAGCAATGGTAACCTATCAAGGATTAATGAGTATGGCTGACTTTGATCCGGCAAAGATAGGTAAAAATAATGCATGCTACCAAACAATGGTCAGAGAGTTTGATACTGCTGTACGCGACTACATTGAAAGCTAATGCTTTATCTGTAGTAGTTCAGACCTGATCTGACAGTCACCGATTTTTCAGAGGGTGTCTGTCAGGTCAAATTCAGGCTACAAATTTTTCCTTCCAGATCTCTTTGCCATCTATCAGAGTTTCCATTGGCGTTCTT